>DATKLV010000049.1:0-9520 GCA_035542255.1 Desulfomonilia bacterium
GTCTTGCTGTCCATCCAGCCATTCACTTGGACGACCTCGTGAAGCAAGAGAGGAAGCGATGAGAAGCCGCCTCCAAAAGCGATGAGATCTACCTTGAGCATGAGCAGGGCCAGGTTAAACAAGCGAGGATCAAGGAAATATAATGCAGAGAGGACAGCCAGAACAAGCGCTACGAATGCAATTGCATAGATGTAAGGCCTGCCCTGGATTTTATTCTTTATGGAAACCGAATCAGATGATTTTTTTTCCCAGAAAAGGTATGTCCCTGCTGCCGCAGCTCCTATTATGATCAAAAAAGGATTCACTCCTATCCAGTATGCTGTGGTTGATGCTGCCGCAACAATGATATCTGTGCTCCTCTTCAGCGATGCCTTACCGAATGTGTATGTGGCAACTGCTACCAGGGCCACAACGATCACCTGGAGACCGGCGAACAGGGATTTCATCCATGACAGGTCATGGGAAATTAAATATATCAAAGAGAATATGAGCATCAGCAGGAAGGCAGGCAACCCGAATCCGACATATGATAAGAGAGCCCCCTGTACCCCTCGTCCTCTAAAGCCTACATAGGCGGCTACCTGCATGGCGGTCGCACCAGGTAGGGACTGGCAGAGAGCTGTTCCTTTCTGAAAGGAGTCTTCATCAAGCCAGTGTTTCTCGATGACTGCCATCTTTCGGATGTAGGCAATCATGGCAGGTCCACCGAATGCAGTGATGCCGAGTCTTAAAAAAGAAAAGAACAGGTTGAGCAGTGTGTGCTCCCCCTGAGATTGAGAGACAAGGGTCTCTTTCATCCTATCTTGTTGCTCTGCATCGAGCATAGGAGCGTTTCCCTAGATGGTTGGAGTAGGTACATCCTTCCAAGCAGTTGCCTTTTGCACCGGTTTTACAGTTATTATCTCTCCGGTCAGGGCATTGATATCGATAAAGCAAACCGGCAACCGTGCTGCATCGAAGGAGAAAAGGCCGCTTTGAGAGAAATGTCCTTTCTCGTTATGGTCTATCTCGATGAAGACCACACGCCTGTATGGACAGGTGCCGCACTGGAGAGATTCATCATTTATTGCAAGCGGGCAGTGATGACGCCTTGCCATTGCAGGATCAACTCCGTGCATCTTCGCCATGACAGCCGAGGGAGAGCGTCTCAGGTGCTCGAAGGGATTAAGGACCCAGTCAGTTATGAGGGCAAATGTGTGCTGCTGCTTGTGCAGATGGAACTCGTCTCCGGTATCGGCGATCATGCCCTGCATGATGTAATCAGGCGGCATGACGTAGCCAAGATAGTCCTTGTCAGGCTGGAGTAAAGACAATTGAGTTTTTGTCTGTCCTGCTGAAATATCATTGATGATCTTGCTGCTCAAACCGCCGTCTTCCGGAAGGATTGAAACCAAGGTTATATTGCTGCCTGATTCGAACAGGAGCGAATGAATTGTGACAGCTCTGAGAAGAAAACCTGATCCGATGACGAGAAGGGGAATACCCAGAATTATAACTGCATACTTTAACGGGCTCTCTTCTGATCCTGATGGAATCCAGTCTTCTACTGAGCGAGGAAGGAACCTTCCGGTTTGATCCATGTATTTCTTATAGCTCTCTCCGAACTGGTTAAGCATCCTTCGCTCTTCATCTTTCGCTAAGAAGTAATAGAGTATGAACATGAGAGAAAGCGTCACGAGGACAAGGAATCTGGGCCAGAGGATAGTCATCCCTATGCCCCAAATGCTTAAGGCAAGGTACTGCGGGTGTCTGATCACTCTATACAGCCCTTTGTCTGCAACACCCCATTTGAAGATCTTTCCGAGGTAGACCTGGAGCGCACATATTATGAAGGTTACTGAGCCGAGAATAAAGAGAACAGATCCCAGTATGCGGATGGATTTCAGAAACAGAGTAGGCGGAAGGATCATATGTGGCAGGAAAAAATCAGTCATCCACCTTGTGGCTGCATGATTTCCAAGCTGATGGAGAACCGGATTGAAAACAGAATAGAAGAAGAATGCAAAGGGGCTGATCATTATCATGACCTCGAAGGCCATGATGAAGAAGACTATGATTCCACCCTGGGCCGCCAGATTCTTGATCCAATTTCTATTTTTCATGGATTCTCCTTTTTCCTAAGAGAGAAGTTAACGAATAGGAAGCATCATATAAAAATAATCAGAGCTTTTGTATGATCCTGATCATATGAGCTGAGCTTTTTTAAATAAAAGAGAATGTTCTTAGAGAGGGAAGTTCACTCAATCAGGCCTTCAAGCAGAGAGCGATCTATGATTTCCACCTGCCGCCCGTCAAAGTTGAGCAACCCCTCATTCTTGAGATCATGGGTTGTCCGGTAGAATGTTTCGTGTGTCATGTTGAGAAGAGTTGCTATGGATTTTCCATGAGCGGGAAGAGTAACGGATGAGCTGTTCTGGATCTCGGAGAGTAAGAGCAGATAACTCACGATGCGAGCCCTCGGTGATTTCAGGGAAAGCTCTTCAATCCGTTGCCGGAGGTGGATTACGTTCATGGAGAGCATATGTACCCAGGTAACGGCAAAATTGGCATCTCCACGGACTATATCCAGAAAGGCGTTTTTCTCAATCAGATAGGCTGTACTGTCCTTCAGGGCTTCCGCATAACAATGATAGGAATCGGAAAAGAGGCTTGCTTCAGCAAAAGTGCTTCCCGGCTCTGCAATCTCAAGTGTTATTTCTTTGCCCTTCGGGGATATCCTGTAAAGGCGGACGGTTCCGTCCACTACTGCATAAAACCCTCTGGCTTTATCTCCCGGTGAAAACACGATCGAACCCTTTCTGAGTGTAATCGCCCGTGATATAGCTTCAAGCCGGTCTAAATGCTCCCTGGGAAGGCTGGAGAACATGGGAAACGTTTCTAACATCGTATCTTATCCTGATTCCTTCTTCTCATGAACCATATACATTTCATCAATTGGAAATCAAGCAAGTTGATAAGACTATCTACTGGATGATGGTAAGATCTTGCCTTAGATTGCTCATCAATTATTACTATCGAATCACGATAAATACGGGAGGTATCTATGCTGCATTGTGACGACATGAAGAAAGGTGAAACCTATTTTTGCAAAGAATGTGGGCTTGAGATCAAGATAGTAAAGGAATGCAAGGATTGTTCTGAGGGTGCGTGCTCATGTGATACCGGCTGTACGTTTGTCTGTTGCGGAAAAGAACTCACAAAAAAATAGAGGCTTAAATTTTCTTGCAATAGCCTCAGATTTGATTTAGCAGGCAGGAATTGGATGCTCCTTCCTGCCAGACTGCATATACCTTTAATAAATCGGATTTTTTTTCAGATAATTGCAAAACTGATGATCTCATGAAGATATTTGGAGACCATGTTGTACTTTACTGTCTCTTTGGCAGGTCATCTTGTAGTTGTTTATTATATTGCCTTAAGGCTTATAAACTTTGCTTCTATGTCCAATACGAAGGACTAAGACCGTTACACGCCCATCTTCGATCTTACAGATTATCCGCCAGTCACCAACTCTATACTTCCAGAGCTCTCCGAATTTAGGACCTTGTAAAGCCTGACCGATTGAACGAGGATCGTCCAATCGTGCAACTCTCTCATACAAAAAATTGAGGATGCGACGGGCTACTTGTTTGTCGAGGCGGTCTAAATCCCGCACGGTTGCAGGATCTAGTTCAACCTTCCATGCCATAGCGTTTCATGATTTTTTCGAGAGGTATTGTCTTTGTCCGACCAGCACGAATACCCTCAAGTCGTTTCTCGGCAAGATAAACATCTTCGAGGTCGTCTAGATACTCAAGGATCGCTTCACGGGCATAGAAGGTCTTTGTGCGTCCTGTTGCTTTTGCTAAAGCATCAAGTCGGTCTTCAATTTCTGCAGGAAGTCTGATGGCAAGCATGGCTTTTCTCCCTTTCGCTATACATGTATAGCATATCGGCAGGAAAGTCAATCCCTGAAGACGCAACAAATTCAATTGAGGGTAGGTACTCTTCAAGAACTTTCTCGTAATTTTCACGCAGTGGGTAGCAGAGAGCCTTGAATGCAGGGAGGATTCGTGTTTCAAATCTCTTGTCCTGACTAATCAGATCTCCAAAAAATCAATCTCAAGGTGCTAAATAGGTGCGAACAGTAAAATTCGCTATGCGCAACCCATTGATATTAATCAACAGTATGCACAGTATGCACATTAGCAAAACAAATGCAGGTGCTCGGATAGCTCTAATAATTTCGAAAGGTTGTAAGAATGAATGGTATGGTAACTTTTTTGGATGGGGTTCAGGGGGTCGGAGGTTCAAATCCTCTCGTCCCGACCAATTAAATCTCCAATCCCATTCCGACGAAAGAGCCACACTCGACTGCGCATCCGTGCTGCACACAGTAGTTCGACATCGGCGAGTTCACAATACATGATCGTCGAGCACCGCAAGACTGTGAGCGACTTTCTGCACCGCGCGGTGACCCTCCTCGATCGCTTCCTTCGCACGGTGAAAATCAAGCAGGCGAAGGTGCGCCAGCCGGGGGGCGACAACAACTTCCGGTGGCTCGCCGGCCATGCGGCTTCGCGCAATCCTCACCTCAACGATGTCCATACATGTGGTCATAACGTCCAGTATCGAGGGCATCACGGGTTCGTAAGGCGACTTCTCGGGTGCGAGCGCGCTGAGATTCTCCCGCAGCTGGCGCATCCAGCTTTGAACGGTACCGGCCGGCGCTTCAGGTGCTGAGGCGGGGCGAAAGCGACGGCCCAGGATGTCGGACCCGAGGTCGACTGCGATCACGATATCCGCGCCCATCGCGCGCGCCAGCGACACCGGTACAGGGTTGACCAGTCCGCCATCAACCAAAAACGCTCCTTCCCATCTCATCGGGGTGAATACCCCTGGCAGGGAGATCGAGGCACGCACGGCGTCGAGTGTCGAGCCGTGGCGCAGCCAGACTTCCGCCCCCGTGCGGAGCGAGGTAGCGACCGTAGCGAACGGGATACCGAGCTCGTCGATCGAAAGGTCCGCCCAATTGCGGCGGAAGAATTCCATCAGGCGATCGCCCTTGAGCATTCCACCGCTCATGCTCAGGTCCATGAACCCGACCACGTCCCCGATTCTCAATTCAAGTACCCAGCTCTCCAGGCGATCGATCTCACCTGCCGCGTAGGCGGCACCGACCAATGCGCCGATTGATGTTCCACACACGATATCTGGACGAACGCCTGCCTTCTCCAGCGCTCGGATGACTCCTATGTGTGCCCAGCCGCGGGCGGAGCCGCTGCCGAGTGCAAGCCCCACGCGTGGCCTGTGCGGTGCAGTCATGCATACGTCCTTTGAGCGGCGAGCACCTCTCCGATGCTCTGGGCAATCACGTTAAACAGCACGGTCGTTACCTTATTATTATACAACTGTAACTTTCATCCAAGGAAAAGCAATAAATAGACATCATGCTGATGCTATTTAATGATTCGTTTCTCCTGTACCGATATACCAAGCTTCCTCATCTTGCTTCTCAGGGTATTCGGATTAATTTTTAGAAGCCGAGCCGCCCCCTCTTCACCGTGGATCTTTCCATGAGTCAAGCTGAGCGCATCTCTGATATGTTTTGATATGGCATCGTCGAGTGAAGAGAACGGAGATCCTGCTTCATTCTTGCCGATCATCAGTTCTTCTTCCACATATGGATCGATATATTCAAATGAAAGCAGGCCTCCTTCTTCCCTGCCCCTTTTTCGAATCAGCTCCCGCTCGATGATGTTTTCCAACTCTCTCACATTGCCCGGCCAAAGATGACCTTTGAGCCGCTCAATACCCGATTCTGACACCTTTGGTAACGTGCGAATCTTGAGTTCTCTCGCTTTTTTCTCCACAAAATGATAAACAAGGGCCGGTATATCTTCCGTACGCTGCCTTAAGGGAGGGATTATGATGGGGAAGATATTCAGCCGATACCAGAGGTCCTCACGGAAGTCGCCGGTCCTGATCATTTTTTCGAGGTTCCTGTTCGTGGCAGTGATGATGCGCACGTCAACCGGTATTGTTTCTGTCCCTCCTACACGCTCTATCTCCTTATGCTGCAGGACCCGCAGGAGTCTCACCTGCGCCTGGGGAGGAAGCTCTGCTATCTCGTCGAGGAAGATGCTGCCTTTGTCCGCCCGCTCGAAGCGGCCTCTTTTCTGGGCAACAGCTCCAGTGAATGCCCCTTTCTCGTGCCCGAAGAGTTCTGCATCGATGAGACCTTCAGGAATGGCGCCGCAGTTCACTTTGATAAAGGGTGCTCCTGCCCTTGTGGATAAACGATGGATAGCGTTTGCGATCACCTCTTTGCCTACCCCGGTTTCCCCGAGAAGCATGACCGGGCTGTTAAGGGGAGCCACCTGCCGGATCATATCCATGACCCCGGCAAGTCCTGACTCGGCACCAATGATGTCTTCGCCTGCCCTACCAAGCAATTCCTGTGCAAGCTCCCGATTCTCGGCATCCGTTTTTTCCTTAAGAATCAGAACCTCCTGGAATCTGAGCGCATTCGACATTGCTATGGCAATGGGCTCACGCAGCGCTGAGAGAAGATGTGCGTGAACATCAGTATATACGTTCTTACCTTCTGCCCACATCCCAACCGCACCCAGGAGTATGCCTTCCATGACCAGGATCATATACAACATGGAGGAAGGATTGCGTGTCTCAAAATGAGACATGATGAAATGGGTAACCGGGTCCCGTTCGGGGCTATTCACAATCTTGACCTCCTGCCATTCTCTGATGCGTTCTTCCATGGCTCGCATAATGTGTCCTGGAACGTGTATGGAAGGCAAAATCCACGTTTTTCCTGAAGGTGTTGCGTTGACAAGATTGTGAAAAACTTTGGTATCTCGATCAAGCCAGTTCAGGGCGAGTTCGGATATGGGGATGTAATCCTTGATGTAGGAGAGACAATCTGACGTTGCCTTCCCGATATCCAGGCTGCCGCAGATCCTCAAGGCTGCTTGCCTGAAAAATACATTCTCATCCATGCTCATAGCTCCTTTGCCGAAGCTACATACAGTGAAGGATCGATATTAACGATATAAAACTATATCGTCATATTTAACAAGGATAATTGTTGTATATAACTATAATAACAAGACTGAAATAATAATAAATTGATATTACTAATATTTGTATGTTGGCACTGATTATGAATAAAATGGTAGAGCATATGACAGGAGATTGGCAAATGAAAATCATACTATTTTATTCATCTATCGGCCAAGGCCATATCAGTGCAGCACGGGCCATTGAGCAAGAGATCCGGAAGGAAGATCCATCAGCGCTTGTAGCAATGAAGGACATCCGTGATTTCATGGACCCCATGAAGCGTATGCTCGATGAAAAGATCTATTGGTTTGTTGCGAAAAATCTGCCGGATCTATTTAATAATATTTTTATTTCTATGCAGGAACAGGGGAATAAGACGGGTTCATTGGCATGGCTGCAGAACGACTATCCGGAGATGAAAGTTCTGGAGTATATCAAGGCAGAGACCCCCGATGCAATTCTCGCTACTCATTACGGTTCGGCTCAAGTGCTGGGAACTCTCAGAGAAAAGGGGCTTATTCCGGGCATAAAGCTCGGCTGGCTTCATACAGATTATTTCGAGGGCTACTTTCCTCGCATATCCAAGCGCATTGATAGAACTTTTCTTGCACATCCCGAGCTTAAAAACCGATGGCTGGCTGCAGGCGTGCCCCCTGAGCTGATCGATATCTCAGGTATGCCGGTAAACATACCCGCAGAAGTTTCTAATGCCTCAAATGACTGCCTTACCCAAATCGGCTTTGATCCAAAGGTAAAAACAATCACTATTGCCGGCGGAAAAGAAGGTGCTGCAGATTTTTCCGGTGTTGTCATGAGCATTGCCCATACGATAGTTGAGCCATTGCAGATTATCGCCGTGTGCGGCCGCAATGAACCCCAGCAGCGGGTCTTGGAAAAAATTCATAAAAATATTCCCCATCGGTTGAAGCTGAAAGCCCTGGGTTTTATTCCTCAGACTGACCTGGTTTCATTCATCTGCGCCTCGGATGTATTCATCACCAAGGCAGGCGGGCTATCCCCTGCGGAGGCATTCACCATTGGAAAGCCCACCATATTATTGAACGAGATCAGCGGTCATGAAAGAGAAAATGCAGAATTATTTTCAAAACTGGGAATGGCTGAGTTCAATACGGATGTTACCATGGTGGGCACTCAGGTGCAGGCAATTCTCTCCGATCAGGGTAAACAGGCTTCAATGCTTGCAGCACAAAAAGCGTATCGGGATAATGTAGATATCCGGAAAATAGCCTGTTTCCTCCTTGATACACAGGAAAAGGCCCGATGTGCGCATTCGGGCTTTGGGTTGGAAAAAGGCATTGCTGTAAATAATGTGCACCAGGCACTGGCCCGACTTGAGACTGATGCCCCTTCCGATATAGAGATCCTTCTTTCTTATTCGTCCTCCATCGAAGACGAGCGCGTTGTCATGGAAAATCCATTCGGGCATATCGCAATCCGCATCGGCGATATTGTCTACAGTGCCAACCATTTATCCAATCCGGAAAAAAATACTCCTTTGCTTCAGCGCATGAGCCTGGATCAATATTTGTTCGGTATTTTGCCCCCTTCCGGCGATCAAATCCACACAAGTACCTATGGCATGTCGTATGGTCGTGATACGCTCGGCTTCCGAGTCAAAGGACTTGCACCGGAATCTCTCAAGCGAATGCATGAAGAAGCAACGAAAATTCAAGGAGAGTTCTGCTCGGGAAAGTGCAAGTGGAACAGATACTCGTCAAATTGTGCTGATTTCGTTGCACGTATTCTTTATAGCGGTTTTGATATTGAAAACGCAAAGAGTCCAAGCAGAATTATTGCCATGCCTCTGGACGTCTTTGAAAAATCACTTGCGATTTTCGAAGGAGATCCAAACTTTCAAACGGAATTGGTGGCCTATAGGCGGATGCCGGGATCTCAGGCATCCTATCGTTTCTCGCGATTCCCGCTGTCTCTCTGGCAACCGGTACGAGCCTTGGTGCAAGTTCTGAAAGACCCGGCCCCGGACAAGATCGAGCAAAAAGTCAGCAGGCAATTGACCGGATACATGGGTGACGACCAGATTTATTATGAGGACTTATGCGCCCGTTTATCAACATCCGCGGTTGACGGTCTTGATCGTGAGCAAGGCCGCCTTAAAGGCATGGAGCAAATCCTTCTGGAGGAAGTCCTGGAATTGATAGTCAAAGGGCCAAGTCAGACAATCGCAGCCTATAAAGAAAAAACATGGCAATATTTTATGCAAGAGTTGAGTTCCATTATGGAGCGCTACTTCTCTACTGCAAGCATTTCGGCGGAGTATGCAGATGATAATATCAACAGTAAAAACACAAATAAACTGAGAGAGGCCTTCACCAATCTGAAAGCTGAATATGCCATATTACATCTCACAAAGGGTAATGAGGATCGTCCGGCTGTATTTATTGAAAGACTTTCCGAGTTTTATCAAGCCATCGAGCGGGTA
>DATKLV010000050.1:0-3527 GCA_035542255.1 Desulfomonilia bacterium
TATCCGGAAGCCCTGGAGAAGATCGGGACCTGGGTGCGAAAGACCTACGGGAATGGATAATCATCAGGGGGGCTTTTGTTTAAATGCTCACAAATCGCGAGAGATCCTTCGTTGCACTCAGGATGACACCCAATCTTATCATTATTGAGGTCATTCTGAACGGAGTGAAGAATCTCAATCTGGTGTGTTTACTCAGACTCACATGTGAGCAACCCGCTCGGATTTTAACGGTTGCTCTCTTGAGGAGAACCGGCGTTAAAGCCTTGAAGAGAACACATTGTCCGCGAGGAGGTATCCATGAAGTTATCGTTTCTTTTGTTCGTCTTGTTCCTGAAGCTCAAGAGCGCTGCAAGAAAGAATGCTGCTTTTCAGAACTACATAGGGACGGTGCAGCTGCGGATACTCATAAAGACCATGGACGGGAAATGGGGGAGGTTGTTCGTCTTCGACAAGGGGAAGGTATCGTCGCAGCGGGGGGCAGATCATAAGTGCGATGCCGCGCTAGCCTGGGCCGATCCCAACACCGCATTCAAGGTGATGATCAAGGGCAGCGATGAGGCCACGTTCCTGGCTGCAGCGGAAGGTAAGCTCAAGGTCGAGGGCATGGCATACTATATTCAGTGGTTCAATGATGCAGTGAAGCTCATCATGTAACATTAATCGGTTCATGACTAGGCAAACGGATTCTAGAAGCGGACATGAACGCCATTATAATCAATTCAGGGGGATAAAGGCTATGACACAGATTCTGGGCGGCCATCTGGTCGGGAAATATCTGAAGGAAGTCGAAAAGGTCGAAACGGTTTTCTGCATATCCGGCGGGCATATTGAAGCCATACTGGATAGTTTCACCGAATACAAGATCCGCACAATCGACGTGCGGCATGAGCAGGCCGCGGCTATGATGGCGCATGCATGGTCCGTATATACCGGCCAACCAGGCGTGTGCCTGGTTACTGCGGGTCCGGGATTCACCAATGCCCTGACCGGCATCGCGAACGCCTACCTGGACAACGCCCCCATGGTGGTGCTGTGCGGCAGGCACCCTCTCAGGGACGATCTGAAGGGCGCGCTGCAGGAGATGAACCAGATGGACGTGGTCAAGCCCATCACCAAATGGGCTGCCACCTGTTTCGACACGAAGAGAATCCCCGAGTACCTCAACATGGCCTTCAGGCATGCTGTCGGGGGGAGACCCGGTCCGGTCTTCCTCGAGCTGCCGCCCGATATACTGAACGTAAAGGTTCCCCTGGACAAGGTGCCCATGACGACAAGCATGACGCGGAAGTACACGGTCCACCCGGATGACTGGGACCTGAAGCAGGCCTCCGAGCTTATCAACGCTGCCAGGAAACCCCTGATGCTGGGCGGCAGCGGCGTGGGACTGAGCTGCTGCAGCATAGCGCTGAGCCAGTTCATCGAAAAGTCCGGGATCCCCTTTATCCTCCTGAACTACGGCAGGGGGGAGCTTCCTGACAACCACCCGCTCTCCCTGTGGGATATAGGAAACGTTGGGATACAGCTGGGCATCACCCAGGCGGATGTGGTCATAGCCGTGGGATTCAGGTTCAACTGGCTCCTCCAGTCCGGCGCGATCATACCTCCCGGGACAAAGGTCGTCCGCATCGATATCGACCCCCATGAGATAGACCGCAACCGGGTTGCCGACGCCGGTCTGGTGGGCGATGCCTCCTCGGTGCTCAACCAGATTATCCCGCTCATCAAGAAGGGCGACCATGGCGATTGGATCAAGACACTTCGTGCCGCGAGTGCCGCCTTCCTCGATCCCGAATTCAAGCTGAGGGAAACACCGGCAAGCCCGATTCATCCAATCCGCCTGGTGGCCCAGATACAGAAGACCGTGGGCGATGATGCCGTCTATGTCATCGATGGCGGCGATACATCGTATTTCGGTCTTACCGGGTTCACTTCAAAGGAGAAGGCGGGAGTCATGGCCACCGCTGCGGGTTTGCTCGGCTGCCTGGGCACGGGAATACCCTTTGCCATGGCCGCAAAGCTCGCCCGGCCGGGCAAGAAGGTCGTGCTTCTGCAGGGGGACGGGTCGTTCGGATTCAACGCCATGGAGTTCGACACCATGGTCCGCCACAACATCCCGGTGGTGTGCGTGGTGAACAATGACACCGCCTGGGGCATGATCAAACACAGTCAGGAGCTTTCCATCGGGTGCGACCGGCTCCAGTGCGCCGAGCTGGGGGAACGCCACTATGAGAAGATGGTCGAAGGACTCGGAGGACATGGTGAATTCGTCACCAAGGACGAGGAGATCATCCCGGCGTTAAGAAGGGCCTTCGAATCCGGCAAGCCGGCCTGCATCAATGTGATGACCGATCCGACGGTAACGAGTCCGGGAACCCCGCTGTTCTACCAGTCCCTGAAGATGGAGTGAAGTCATGAAGGCCCTCCGGTTCAACATAACAGTCCCCAACTACCTGGTGCTCCAGCTCCTGGGACGGCTGAACAAAAAGTTCTTTTTCGACGGCCCCTTCGCCACGGTGAAGATGGTGGATGCCCCGGAGCCGAAACTGCCGGACCAGGACTGGGTGAAGATCAAGGTGCGCCTCTGCGGTTTCTGCGGTAGCGATCTGAACCTCCTGATGGTGAAGGATTCCCCCATGGGATCGCCGTTCACCTCCTTCCCCTGCATCTTCGGACATGAGCTGAGCGGGGAGGTGGCGGGGAAGGGCAGAACGGTGGACAATTGCAGCATCGGGGATCTGGTGACGGTCAACCCGGTATTGAGCTGTGCAACCCGGGGGATAGATCCCGTCTGTCCAACCTGTGCCGCGGGACGGCCAGGTAATTGCGAGAGGCTTGCAGAGGGGTGTTTTTCTCCTGGTATGTTCACCGGCATCTGCAAAGATATCGGAGGAGGTTTTGCCGAGTATATGGTGGTGCACAAGAGCCAGGTTTTCCATGTCCCTTCAGGCGTGAGCCCGGAGTCAGCGGCCCTGACCGAGCCTTTGGCCGTGGGGATCCAGGCGGTTCTCGACAACAGGCCCGCAGACTCTGACAGAGTACTAATCATAGGCGGGGGCGTCATCGGGGCCATGATCGTCAAGGCCATAAGGGGTCTGGATATCGGGTGTTCCGTCACGGTTGCCGAGCCGTCGGCCTTCCCTGCGGATTATATCAATCGGTCGGGGGCCGATCATGTGATATCGGGCAATATCATTGAAGCAGCCGAGAGGATCACCGGCGCCAGGTCCTACAAGCCCATGCTGGGCGAGCGCATCGTTCAGGGAGGATTCGACAAGGTATTCGACACCGTAGGCCATTCGCCCACGCTGCAGACGGCCCTCATCGTCACGGCCGGGTGCGGGACCGTGAGCCTCGTGGGCATCGGCAACAAGGTGACCTTCGACCCGACCCCCTTGTGGCTCAAGCTCCTGACCGTAAAAGGCTGCTACGCCTACGGATACAATGATGGAGCAGGCGGCAGGAAGCATGCCTTCGAGATAGCGCTCGGGCTCATGGAGAGCGGGACGGTACGGGTGGATGACATGCTC
>DATKLV010000051.1:0-4148 GCA_035542255.1 Desulfomonilia bacterium
CTCGGTATCGGTGCCGTTCCGGATGCCATACTGGGGTTCCTGAAACTCAAGAAAGACCTCGGCATCCACACCGAGATGTTCTCCGACGGGGTGGTCGATCTGGTGGAGGCCGGCGTCGTCACCTGCGCCAATAAGAACTTCCATCCGAACAAGATGGTGGCCACCTTCTTCATGGGGACCGAAAAGCTCTACAAGTTCGTGCACAACAATCCCATGGTGCAGATGTTCCCCGTCAACATCACGAACAACCCAGCCATCATCGCGCAGAACGATAATATGGTGTCCATCAACTCCACCCTCCAGGTGGACCTCAACGGCCAGGCTGCTTCCGAATCCATCGGCTACAAGCAGTTCAGCGGCACGGGCGGACAGGCCGATTTCGTGCGCGGTGCCGCATGGTCAAAGGGCGGCCGCTCCATCCTGGCCTTCCACTCCACCGCATCTGGAGGCAAGATCTCCCGCATAGTGCCCCACCTGGATGAGGGCGCCGTTGTGAGCACGACCCGCAGTGACATCCACTATGTGGTGACCGAATACGGCATTGCCGACCTCAGAGGAAAATCCGTCCCCGAGAGAGGCAAGGCCCTCATCAATATTGCACATCCGGACTTCAGGGGTGAGTTGAAAAAAGAATTCCAGCGTATTTACAACAGAAAGATCTGAGCATGAAGGCTCTGTGAAGAAGATATAAAGAAGGAGGGTCATGATATGGTGAGAATATTCAACACAACTCCTCGAATCGTAATGGGTCCGGGGTCGGTGAAGACCATCGGTGCTGAGGTGAAGGCCAGGGGTGCAAAACGGGTCCTGATCGTAACCGATAAAGGCGTCATAGGCGCAGGACTCCTCAAGTCCATAGAGGAATCCTTCAAATCCTCCAAAATAAAATATGCGATCTTCGACAAGGTGGAACCCGATCCCCGCTACGAGATCGTATCTGATTGTGTGAAGACGGCTGAGAGCACACGCGCCCAGATGCTTGTAGGAATAGGCGGCGGCAGCCCCATGGACATCGCCAAGGTCACAGCGGTGATGCTTACCAACAAGGGTCCTATCGGCGCCTATTTCGGTGTGGGCCTCATTCCGAAACCCGGTCTTCCCACAATCCTGATCCCCACCACTGCCGGGACCGGCAGCGAGGTGACACCCATCGCCATACTGTCCGATGAGGGCGAGAAACTCAAGAAGGGTATCGTGAGCCCCTACCTCTTCCCTGCCATCGGCATCCTTGACGCCGAGCTCACGGCAGGTCTTCCCCCGCATGTTACTGCAGCCACCGGCATGGATGCACTGATCCACGCCATCGAGGCCTACACATCCATCAACGCCACCACCATCACGGACATGTACTGCATCAAGGCCATGGAGCTCATCTATAAGAACATACGCATCGCCTATGCCAAGGGTGACAATATCGAAGCCCGTTCTGCCATGATGGAAGGCGCTCTCATGGCAGGTGTAGCCTTCGCCAATGCGGGCGTTACAGCCGTGCACGCCTTTGCATACCCCATCGGTGCAGAGTTCCACATCCCCCACGGTATCGCGAACACACTCATGCTCCCGCACGTGATCAGGTTCAACGTGCTCGGGAACCTTGACAAGTTCGCCCAGCTCGCAGAACCCTTCGGCATACCCACTGAAGGTCTTGATAATCTCGCCATCGTTGATAAGGTAATTGCTGCCATCGACCGCCTTACCGACGACTTGAAGGTGCCGCGCCATCTCGCGGATTTCGGCGTAAAGGAGAAAGATATACCTAAACTGGCTGAGGGAGCCCTGAAATCAGTGAGGCTTCTCGTGAACAATCCCCGAAACCTGACTCTCGACGATGCAAAAAAGATCTTCAAGGAGGCCCTGTAGCACAGCCCAGGCAGCCCGAAACGGGCTCGAAAACAGATACGGTTAGGAGGAAAAGAGAACATGAAGGCAAATAATAAATCCATTGGTGAATTGAGAAGCACCGTCATGGCAAAGGGCTTTGCCAGCGGCAAGCCAATCTATATCGCCTCGGCCAAGGGGGCAATGCTCTATGACGTGGAAGGGAATGAATACATCGATTTCGGCGGTGGTATTGCTGTCATGAACGTGGGCCACTCGAACCCCAAGGTGATCAAGGCCATAAAAGACCAGGCCGAGAAATTCACCCATACCTGCTTCATGGTGACGCCCTACGAGGTTGCAGTGAAGCTTGGTGCAAAGCTCTGCAGGATCGTTCCGGGCAAGACACCGAAACGCGCCATCCTCATCAACAGCGGTGCCGAGGCCGTGGAGAACACGGTTAAGATCGCCCGCTACTACACCAAGAAGCAGGGCATCGTGGTCCAGGACCATGCCTTCCACGGCAGGACTCTCTTGTGCATGACCATGACCAGCAAGGTGAAGCCCTACAAGTGGGGGTTCGGTCCTTTTGCTCCTGAAGTCTACAAGATCCCGAACGCCTACTGCTACCGCTGTCCCTTCGGGCTCACCTACCCCAAGTGCGACTGCGCCTGCGCTGACTACCTGAAGGACTTCTTCGGCAAGATCGCTCCGGATATGATCGCTGCCGTCGTTGCCGAACCCGTGCAGGGCGAAGGAGGGTTCATCACCCCGCCCAAGGAATACTTCCCGAAGCTCGCCAAGATCTGCAAGGACAACGGTATCCTCTTCATAGCCGATGAGATCCAGTCGGGCATGGGCAGGACGGGCAAGCAGATGTTCGCCATCGAACACTGGGGCGTCGAGCCCGACCTTATGACCGTAGCCAAGAGCCTTGCTGCCGGCCTTCCGCTCTCCGCAGTCGTGGGCAAGCAGGAGATCATGGACTCGGTACATGCGGGCGGTATCGGTGGTACCTACGGCGGCAACCCGGTTTGCTGTGCGGCTGCCCTGGCGGTCCTCGAGGTTTACCAGGAAGAGAAGCTGCTCGACAAGAGCGAGAAGCTGGGGAAAAAGCTCAGTAAGTATTTCAACGAGCTCAAGACCAAGCACGAGATCGTCGGCGATGTGAGGGGTCTGGGCCCCATGCTTGCCCTGGAGCTGGTCAAAGACCGCAAAACCAAGGAACCTGCACCGGAGGAGACCGCCGCCGTGGTGAAGTATGCCTTTGAGAAGGGATTGAACATCCTTTCCTGCGGACAATACAGCAACGTCATCCGCACCATGATGCCCCTAGTCATAACGGATGCGCAGGTCGACAAAGGGGTAGCCATTCTCGACGATGCCTTTGCCTCATTGAAGAAAACTAAGAAAAAATAATGGTGATGCTTATTGAACCGAACTTTTTCGCGACTACTATTGAAAGGGAAAGGTCCTAGACGGG
Organism: Desulfomonilia bacterium; assembly: GCA_035542255.1. GTDB lineage: Bacteria > Desulfobacterota > Desulfomonilia > UBA1062 > UBA1062 > MWEI01. Next base: position 3,302 of record DATKLV010000051.1, read on the forward strand.
GAAAGAATCACAACAAAAATCAAAAGGGGGAGTTATATGAAGAGGACTATCTGGCGTAATACTTTCATGAGCATTATGGTTTTCGCTCTTGCTTGCTCCATGCTGGTGCTGTCAGGGGCTTCCGTTGCGGCAGCAGGTGCGAAAGAGGTCAAGATCGGCAATATCCTTCCGCTGTCCGGCCCGTCCGCATCCGTGGGCATCCAGAACCAGAAGGCAATCGAACTGGCCACTGAGATGATCAACAAGGACGGCGGCATCAAGTCTCTGGGCGGGGCGAAACTCGTGAACATCTTTACCGACAGCAAGGGCGACCCGACGGTCGGTGTCACCGCTGCAGAGCAGCTCATCAACACCGATAAGGTCAGCCTCATCTCCGGCTGCTGGAACTCAGCTGTCACCTATCCGTCCACCCAGGTTGCAGAGCGCTATCAGGTTCCATTCTTGGTCCCTGTGTCAGTAGCAGACAAGATCACGGAACGCGGATTCAAGTACACCTTCCGCATCGCGGCAAAAGACAGCTGGTGGGCCCGTGACCAGTTCCGGTTCCTCGAGGACATGAAGAAGGCACATGGAACAAAACTCGAAACCATTGCATTTGTCTACGAGAATGGCGACTGGGGAACCGGGATGGAGAAGCAGTGGGATATACTCGCCAAGCAGTTCGGCTACAAGGTCGTCCTCGATGAGCCCTATCCCAGCACGGCTTCAGACCTGACACCGGTTGTTTTGAAGATGAAGAACGCGAAGCCCGACGTCATCCTTTTAACCTCCAATGCGGCTGACGCGATCCTGCTCACTAACACCATGGCCACCATGAAGGTGAAGGCAAAGGCCATCATCGGCACCG
>DATKLV010000052.1:0-8895 GCA_035542255.1 Desulfomonilia bacterium
AATACGCTACATAAAATGTAGCGATACAGATAGCGTAGCAACCGAAGAGGATGCATGGCATTACCAAAACCAGGCACAAAGGTCAGAGATTCTCAAACCGGACGCCCTATCATGGCGGTTCTCGATCTTCTGGGCAGGCGATGGGCCTTGAGGATCCTCTGGGAGCTTCACCAGAACGGGCCGAGCAGTTTCAGATCTCTGCAGAAATTGTGCGGCGATATCTCCCCGACCGTGCTCAACTCCCGTCTTTCGGAGTTGCGCGATGCAGGGGTCATAGAGCTTCGTGAAAAGCAGGGTTACATCGTAACCGAGGAAGGCACGGAGTTGGGAAAGGTCATAAATGAGCTCAATGCATGGGCCAAGCGCTGGGCTGAACGTACGGTTCCCGGCAAAGCATCAAAACCGAAAGTCAAAACATAAGGAAGGGTCATGTCACACCACGTCAACCATGTACATCTCTTTGCATCGGATATCTGAAAGAGCCTGAAATTTTACCGGACCTTTTTTAGAGGGAAGATCATACTCTATATGGAGATCGCCGGCGCACGCAATATCTTCATGAAGGTCGGCACAGGCAGGATCCATTTTTACGACCAGCTCCCGGAAAAACCGGGCCCTGGAAGCATTCACCATTTCGGCATCCAGACGGACGATGTAGAAAGGGATTATCAAAGCATGAAGTCCCAAGGCGTCGAGTTCAATTTTATTTGGCGGACCAAGTCTTGATGATGAGGGCTATGATCCAGAATACAGGGATCAGACCCAGCGCTATGACAATGGCGGTATAGTCCACTTCGATGCCCAGCCTCGCAAAGTAATGAACCAACCCTTGCTTGGTTCGGGCACTGCGGGACGCATAGATGACAAACGCTATTATGACTATAGTGATGGATGAGATCGCAATGATCGAAGTGATATCAGGCTTATTTTTCATAACTGGTAGTCATAATGGGATTGTTTGTTGAGTTATGCAAGAGAGATCTCAGCGAAATCCACCAATCCTTTGACAAGGGCAAGCATCTCCCCTATATTCCTTGCAAGGCTTCTCCGGCTGACTTCTCCGGGTTTTCAGAAGTAATCCGCAGTGGAGGTTCTTTAAGTGGGAATACACTGCAAGGTTGTGGACGGATACAGGTTTTTACCGCCCACGCTGCGTGCATTGCTGAAGAGAGAGATCCCTGAAACGGGCTATGAAGGGGATATCCCCTGGACACCGTTGAGAAAGTCTGTTTCCAAGACCGTTTTTTCTCTTGTCACCTCAGCAGGCATCAGATTGAAGACGGATTTGCCCTTTGATATGGAGCAGGAGAAACAAGAACCCTTCTGGGGTGACCCCACTCATCGCGAGATCCCGCGGGATACCTCACAAGAGCAGATCGATGCGAGCCACCTCCACGTCGATACCGGGTTCATGAAGGAAGATATCAATGTGATCCTGCCGATACACCGGTTCGCAGAGTTTGAGAAAGAGGGCAACATCGGAAGGCTCGCTCCCACCTGTCATTCGTTCTACGGCTACCAGCACGATTTCAGGTACCTCATGGACAAGACCATGCCCGAGGTTGCGAAGAAGATGCACGATGAAGAGGTTGAGGCTGTCGTACTCACACCGGCCTGTCCCTTGTGCTGCCGTTCCGTTGGTTTGGTTGCGAGATATCTCGAGACGCAGGGTTTTTCAACGGTCGTTCTCACCCCGATCCCCGAGTTTAACCGGCTCATCGGCATACCACGGGTGGCGGGTATTGAATATCCGTTCGGCAGGCCTGTCGGGCAGGTGCATGATATCCACGGCCAGCGTGCCGTCCTGCTTGAAACGATCTCCTTCCTGGCCGGTGCTAAGAGACCGGGTGAGGAATTCCACCTCCCGTTCACCTGGCCTGAAGAGCCCAGGGAGACGAAATGGCACCCACCAGAGGTTTCACCCATCCTCAAGCTTTTCAAAGACGAGATAAAGAAGATACGCGACCAAGGCAAAGTATAAACCCTTTTCATGTAGTTGATTGTTTCAGGGCATTTCATGGTATAATGGGGATAATACCGATCTCGACTCGAAACAGGGGAGAATGTAAATGTACATGAAGCGAAGGGACTTTCTCAAAGGGGCTGCAGGGATATCGGTTATGGCTGTGTGCCCGGTTACCGGCAGTGTGGGCACAAACCAGACCCAAAACAAAGTCGACAAGCTTACTCCTGGCCGCCCCACAAAAGTCTTTCTGGCCGGGGTTGGCAAGGGGGCTTCGGAGCAGACTGTGAAGCTCGCTGTCCGCAGCTCTGCCGAGGCGGCCACCAACTTTTCCTGGCTGTCCAGAGGCGATACGGTATTCATCAAGCCGGTCGTCAACTCGGGCAACCCCTATCCCGCCACCACAAGCCCAATCGCCGTTGCAGCAATGATCGAGCTCCTCAGGGAAAAGGGTGCGGGACGTGTGATCGTTGGTGATATGTCCGGCGTTGAGAATGTAAGGTTCTCTCCCACAGGTCTTACCGGCAGCTCACGCAAGCTGATGGAGTCCTGCGGAATGGCAAAGGCCGTCCGGGCGTCCGGTGCGGAGATGCATTTCTTCGAGGAAGCAGGATGGAACGCATTCTATGAAGATATTCCCACTGCAGGCTCCAACTGGAAGCATGGTCTGATGATGCCTGACATCCTCAAGGAGGTTCAGCACATCATCCTCATGCGCCGCTGCTCCCGCCATATAATAGCAGGCAGCACCCTCGGCATGAAGGCCTCTGTGGGTTACTGGCGCCATGACACGCGCCTGGAATACCACAGGGACGCCGCCACCCTTCAGGAGAAGACGGCCGAAGGAAACACCGTTCGAACCTTGCTGTCCAAGCAGAGGCTGGTGATTTCCGCTGCAGACAAGATACTCACCACCTTCGGACCGGACAAGGGTTATGTCTATGCGCCGGATAACGGCCTGGTGATGGCTTCACAATCCGTGGTTGCCCATGACATGGTGTCCCTGGCCTGGCTCCTGGAAAACAGGCTCACCATCCCTGAACCGCAGAGGGATGATTTCATGGACACCAGCAAGGTAGCTCCCAGATTTGCCAATCACATAGTCGTCAGCTGGCTGGGCGGCTGGGGACCGGCCCTGGCTTCGGAAACGCTCATCAAGAACGACCTCCGTAGTATCTGGGATGACAGGGTTCTCAATCATAGCTACGAGGTCTTCGGGGGGGTCCCCCAGGTTATTCTTGAAGGAGCAAACAAGACAATCCCTGCGGATCTGATAAAGCGGTTGAGCAAGATGACCATGCTCCCTGTCTGACAGAGAAGAATCTCTGGATCAAGTGATGATGCATCTGTCAGCCGGTCTAACGGATCCGGTCCGGGATTATTGACAAGGGGCGGGGCTGTAACTATTCTTTATCTCAATATTCAGTTGTCTTTATTGTTATGTGATGTAGGTGATTAAAAGACAGAATGATCAGTGGGATATATTACTCTATCAGTTCATTCAGTGAGGAGTTGAGATGATTACAGACGTAAAGCTCAGTACAAAACTTGTTATCGTGGGTTCAATACTCATTCTGATCCCGATTATCATTGTCGGCTCACTCTCGGTTGATAAATATTCCAGGGGACTTGAAGCTATTCAAAACGAGCTGCTCATTAGCGACACGAAGCTCCTTGCCCAGGCCGTCGACAGGACACTGATCGGTGAGATGAGGCTCGTGAAGGATCTCTCCACAAGCCCTGAAACGGTTCGTGCAGCTTCTTCCCACACCAATTACGGTTATCCGTTGGCCCAGAACGATATAGATGCACTCAATGCCAGACTCATACGATTCGGACAGACAGAAGGAGCGAGAGAAAACCGCCAGATTGTCTATGTTACCGACCGTGAGGGCAAGGCATTTGCCGGTTCGGTTGATCAATACATCGGCACTTCTTTTTCAGAAAGCGGATTTATGAAGGATACCCTTTCCGGGAAAGCGATCATCGGCAGACCTGATATCAACAGGGCAATCGGCGAGCTTTTCGTCCCTGTTGCCGCACCGATTTATTCACCTGAAGGTAAGGTCGTGGGAGCCGTTACCGAGATACTTTCCATGGGTGTGCTAAACGATTTGATCTCCAAAACAAGGATCGGCAGGAAAGGTTATGCATGGATGATAGACAAGGAAGGCCGCTTCATAGTCCATCCGGATAAGGAATATCTCTTGAAACTCAATATCATGACCCTTCCCGGCATGAGAGGGATTGCAAAGAAGATGCTGTCCGGTCAGACGGGAGTTGAACATTATATGCTCAAAGGCATCTCAAATGCATCAGGCTTTGCTCCGGTATCGATGACAGGATGGAGCATCGGATGCTCGCTTCCCGAGGAAGAGTTCAGGGCACGATCCGAAGAGGTGCGGGATTTTGTCATCATGGCGGGTGTGATCTCCTTTATCGCGGTATTCATACTGCTGTACCTCTTTTCGAAGTTCATCGGCAAAGGCATCAAAAGGGTGGTCGATCTTGCAGGCCAAGTGGAAGACGTTGATCTCGCTGCTGATGTTGATATCAACCGTAAGGATGAGATAGGCCGCATTGCAGATGCCATGAGGAATAATGCGGCACGAATCAGGGCGGTCATGACGGATATCCACGGAATTGCGGGTAATGTTGCTGAACGCAGTAACGATCTGATCTCAATCGCTGAGAAGATATCGGAGGCAGCGGACGGTCAGGCATCAGCGGTCAGGGGAGCCTCTGCATGTATGGAGAATATGGGGTCCACTATCCGGCGGAATACCGATAATACCCGGCAGGCCGAGGAGATTGCCTCAAAATTGGCCAATGATGCAAAAGCAGCTGAAAATGCCATTGGGGAAACTGTTTCTGCCATGAAGAGCATCGCAGGGAAAGTGGCTGCCATTGAAGATATCACACGACAGACCAATCTGCTCGGACTGGTTGCCGCCATGGAGGCTGCCAAGGCCGGAGCGCAAGGAAAGGGACCCGCAGTGGCAATAGCAGAGATAAGACGTCTTGTTGAAAAGTTGGCCGACACCGCCGGTGAGGCCAGCAATCTCTCAACAAACAGTATTGATGTTGCTTTGCAGGCGGGTAAGAATTTATCCCAGGCAATGCCTGATATTCATATGACCGCTCTGCTCATGCAGGAGATCAATACGGTGAGCATAGAGCATAATGCAGGTGCCGAGAAGATCGACTCGGCCGTCCGTCAGCTCAAGGAGTTGATCCTGCAAAACGAATCAAACTCCAGGAAACTGTTCTTGACTATTGATGAAATCTCTCACCAGGCAGCCCTCCTCCAGAAGGCTGTATCTTCTTTCACGATCAATCGGGAGGCCGAAGGGACGATTACAACCGTCTTCAGGAAGAGGTCATCTGGAAAGCCGGATCAGGTCCTTCCCAAAACCGATAGAGAGAAGTTCGTTGGGGATGCACCCGTCATCAAGAACTATGATGAGGATATACCGAGGCTCGCCGACCTGCTCACCAATATGGGCAACCCTCAGAACAGGGGAAACAAGGAGGGCGATGAGCATCAATGATCGGGTTTTTAAGCATATGGCACCGGCCTTGAAGACGAGGAAACCGGCAAACAAGATAACTATGACGTTCCCCATGTTCTTACTCCGTTTCTAATTCAGGATGATATCGAGGAGTCAAGGAGAGCGCTTGATTTAGAAACTGGATTGCCCGATATGCTATGAAGATATGATGCTCGGTGTAATTGTGCGTAATGTTTTTCCCGAAGGTGACGTATAGTTAATTGAACTATTTTTTATACATTGCCCCCGCATAAGGATGAAATCATGATAGATATGCAACACATGAATATCCTGATCGTGGATGACATGGAGAGCATGTGCAAGGCCATAAGGAGCATGCTTAAGGTCTTGAATGTCAGCAGTCAGGTTTTATACGCCTATAACGGGCTTGATGCATGGAAAATACTGACGGAAGGGGAGACCAAATTCGATCTCGCCATTATTGACTGGAACATGCCGGTGATGACCGGCGTGGAGCTCCTTGGCAAGATACGTGATGAAAGGAGGCTCCGTGATCTTCCGGTAATCATGGTTACCGCCGAGGCGAACCGCGAGATCGTGGCCGAAGCCGCAGAGTCGGATATCGATGCCTATATACTCAAACCCATTACCGTGAAGTCTCTCGAAGAACGCGTGAGAATGGTCATCGAGAAGGTGAACAACCCACCCCCCATGCTCTATCACCTTAAATTGGCTCGTGATTTAGATGAAAAAGGAGATATCGAAAAGGCGATCAGCGAGGCCATCCTTGCCATGGATGCCAATCCTTCTTCTTCGAGACCCATCAGGGAACTGGGATATCTCTATTTCAAAAAAGGTGATTTGAAACAGGCGGAGAAGTGGTTTCTCAATGCAGCCAAGATGAACGAACTGGACGTGTTCGCCGTCCACTACTTAGGTGACCTCTATCTCAAACAGGGTGATGTGGATAAGGCGGCCCAATACTATGATCGCGCCATGCAGATCAGCCCGCGGCATCTTGACCGCGGAATGAATCTGGGGAGGATACTCCTGGATAAGGGCATGTCAGGCAAGGCCATCAAGGTATTCAGCAAGATACTCGATCTGTCCGAAGACCCCCTCACGATCAGGGAGGATATCGCAAACATCTGCATGGATAAAGGGGAATACGAATTTGCCATACATCTCTATACCTTCATCCTCGATCAGATACCCAACCGCTATGACATCATGTCCAAGATCGTCGACGCCTATGTGCACCTAGGAGAGGCAAAGAAGGCCATGCCGTACCTCCTGGAAATCGAAAAAAAAGAAAATAAGGATGTAAGACTCTTGTTGAAGATCGCCAAGGTATATATCACGATAAACCAGACTGCGCGGGCCGACCTGGTTCTCCAGAAGGTGGACAAGATCGATCCGGGTAACCGCGAAGCCAAGGCGCTTCTCAAACAATGCCTCTGATCAGGAGAAGACTATGCTTTCGAATGCCCTTGATACCTTATTGAGCATCATGGAGATCTCACATCGCCGATCCCTTTCATTCCAGGAAAAGCTCCAGCGCATCCTCGAGGAAGTCGTTGCATGCATGAATACCGAGTACGGCTCCATCATGATTCTTCGCTCCAAGAAGAGCTTCGAAGTGGCGGCATCAACGACTGCCAAACTGGTCGGGATCAGGCAGCAGATTGAAGAAAACACCCCCTCCGCATGGGTGGTCAAGAACAAGCAGATTCTGTATGTGGGTCCTGGTATGGACGACAGGATGTTCACGAAACGCTATGCCCACTATAAAAAAGATGCATTCCTCATTGCTCCGATCTTCAGCAATGACAAGGTGATCGGCATGCTGAGCATCACCGACAAAAAGGATGTTGATGAATTCAGCCCCGACGAGCGGGATCTCCTTCTCGCCATTGCCGGGCAGGTGATCGGTGCCATAGAGAATCAGCGCCTTGCCGATTCTCTGCGGAAGAGCAGGAATGACATCAAACGAAAAAACGTCGAATTGAAGAACCTGGAGAGGATCCGCACCGAACTGTTCAACATGCTCATTCACGATCTCAAGGGGCCGCTGTCCGAGATGGTGGCGAATCTCGATATCCTCTCCTATACGATCAAGGACGATAACATCGACTTCGTCCAAGCCGCCCAGTCCGCCTGCGATACCCTGTTCAGGATGATATCGGATCTTCTGGACATCACGAGACTCGAAGAAGGTTACCTCAAGCTTATCTATGAGCAGATCGAACCGGTCGAACTCGTGCATGAGGCAGTTATCCGCCTGAACGGCATGGCAAAGAACAGAGGTATCGAGATCAGGGAAGGCGCTCCTTCGGGCATGAATAATAAGGCGTTTCTTGGGGATCGCGGCATCATGCTGAGGGTCATGCAGAATCTGCTGGTGAATGCCGTACAACATTCCCCTCAGGGCTCAAGCGTGGAGGCGGGCTTTGAACAGGGCCATAACCAGATATCCTTTTATGTGCAGGATGAAGGACCCGGCATCGCCCCTGAGTATCAGGAAGCCATATTCAACAAGTTCTTCCAGATCACCAAGAAAAAGGATGGGAGAAGATACTCCACCGGTTTGGGTCTTACCTTCTGCAAGCTGGCCATTCAGGCCCATCAGGGATCCATCCACGTGGAGAGTGACGGCAAGAAAGGTAGCCGTTTCATCCTCTCGATCCCTGCATCCCCGGGGAATATGTTGCGGAAACCCACTAAACGTAAGTCCATTCCTTGATTCGGATGGATCTTTCTGATAGAGGTTTTCTCGATGTCTCAAACGGACAAAGTGAAAACCATTGAAAGCCTCCATAGAACCCATACCGGGAAATCCAGCGATAAATACGCTTCGTATCTCACCGTCTATGATGCTATCTTTCCCGCATACCAGGACAAACCTGTTGTTGTGCTGGAGATAGGTGTTCAAAACGGCGGCTCGCTCGAGGTATGGTCTGAATATTTCAGCAATGCCGAAAAGATCATCGGCTGCGATATCGACCCGAAATGCAGCGGCCTCAGCTATGCGGACAAGCGCATTCACGTTGTCGTGGGCGACATCAATGTGGAGGATACCTTCAGGGCGATCACCACGCTGAGTCCGGACTTTGACATAATAATAGACGACGCATCACATATATCTGACAACATCATCAGGACCTTCCTGATATACTTTCCGCTCCTGAAACCGGGCGGGATATACGTGGTCGAAGATACCCACACCATGTACTGGCCGGACTACCAGGGGGGTGTTACCAGGCAGACCACGGCGCATGCCTTCTTCAAGCTCTTCGTAGACCTCATCAATTACGAGCACTGGAGGGATGATCTCTCTCTTGAGAGTCTTTTCGCTGCATTCCCTGCCGGCTGCCTGCAGCCCTTTCTGAAAGAAGGGTGGGTGGAGAGCATCGGATTCCA
>DATKLV010000053.1:0-9724 GCA_035542255.1 Desulfomonilia bacterium
GGAGATTGTCGACATTTTGGGTGATGACCACCTTGATTATCCCCAGTTCCTCCAATGCTGCAAGAGCCAGGTGGCCCTGGTTGGGCTTGGCCTCCCAGAGAGACAGTTCTCCTGAAGAATTCATTTCGATCAGGCATTTCCAAACGACATCAGGTTCGGCGAGAAAGCGGTCATAGAAGAAGAGTGTCGGATCGTACCGCTCCCAGATGCCCCCGGGGGAGCGGAAGTCCGGCACACCTGATTCGGTTGATATCCCTGCACCGGTGAGCACCACTGCATGTTGAGATTTCAGAAGCAGATCAACAGTCTTCTCGATTTGGGAAAAATCCATGAAATGAGCATTACCAGAGCAGACCCATGGGGTCAAGGTAGATGGTTATCCGATCCATGGGCGCACAGAGCCGTGTAGCGATGTTCTTGCTTAACCTCTCGGAGTCTGTAACTCATAATAGTTCGAGTGATGATGTTTATCAGTTTCCCGGTGGCTTTTCTTTCGGATTGACAATGGCGCTGCCGGGTTTCTGCTGGAACAGCTCATCCTTCAGGCCCTTGTTGAACCGGTAGGAACTCAACATGACGTCGCTCATGTTGCCCATGGCATCTTTGAGCAGGATACGATTGATGAGGTTGTCCTCATCCACCCAGACCGAGATGGACCCGGTACCGTTTTTGGGTATTAGTACGAGGTGGTCATCTGTGTCTTGAACCGTATATTGCTCTTCAATGGAGTTCAGCCCGGTGAAAAAACCCAAGAGGTTCTGGGCCGCGATCTCGTTAGGGATCTCCTGAACCTGTGATGTCCCCTCTTCTGGCAGGATTACAAGCACCATCTGTCCTTTGAGGATGAGGATCTGTTTCTCCGGCTTTGCCACATCCATCCTGACACCTGAACCCCGTTTGTAGGATACCTTCCCATCGAAGTGGACTGTCTTGTTGGCGATGACCTGGAAGGTCTCCTGCTTGAAGGCGGCGGTAAAGTCCTGGATATGGAAATACCGTTGCTGGACCTTGCTGAGCGTGACAGCCTGGGTGATGACGGTCAGGACGAAGATGAGAACTAAAACAAGAAAACTACTCTTCCAAATCCTGTTCATGTGCATATGATTTAACCAATACCTTTCGTGGTTTGCCCGCAGTGTCCGAAGGACCCAGAATACCCTCGGTCTCCATCTGCTCGATTATCCTTGCAGCACGGTTATAGCCGATCCTGAACCGGCGCTGGATGAGGGAGATGGATGCGCTGCCCTTGCTGGTCACAAATTCCAGTGCCTCATCATAGACCGGGTCATACTCTTCATACAGCCCATTTGTATCAGTATCTTCCCTCGCTATCTGTTCGATCTGGGAGTCGATCTCTTTTACATAATCAGGTCCTTTCTGCTCTCGGATGAATTCGATCACCTTGTCAAGCTCTTCCTCTGAGACAAATGCACCGTGAACGCGCTTCAAGTGCGATGTCCCGGGGGAGAGGAAGAGCATATCGCCCAGTCCCAAGAGCTGATCTGCGCCTGAGGAATCAAGGATGGTCCTTGAGTCGATCTTGGATGAGACCCTGAAGGAGATCCGTGAGGGAAAGTTTGACTTGATGAGCCCGGTGATGACGTCTACCGAGGGCCTCTGGGTGGCGACGATCATGTAGATGCCTGCTGCCCGGGCCATCTGGGCCAGGCGTGCGATGAACACCTCCACCTCCCTGTTCACCATCATAAGGTCGGCCATTTCATCGATGACGATCACAATCTTCGGCAACAATCCTGGGTCGGCATCTTCCTTATTATTGAGGGTTGCGAGGGTCGTTCTGGCGTCCGGGATCTCTTTCTTGATCTTTTTATTATAGGAATCGATGCCCTTCATGCCGTGATCCTTAAACAGGGCATAACGCTGTTCCATCTCGCTGACCGCCCATTTGAGGACAGGCAGGGCCTCTCTAGGATCGATGACCACAGGGTGAAGCAGATGCGGTATGCCTTCATAGTGCGACAGCTCGATGCGCTTGGGGTCTATCATGATGAATTTCAGTTCCGAAGGGTTGTTCTTGTACAGGAGCGAGAGGATCATGGTGTTCAGGCCGACGCTCTTGCCCGTGCCTGTGGCCCCGGCAATGAGGAGGTGTGGCATCTTAGCAAGGTTGGTCACTACGGGTGATCCCTCTATGTCGGTACCCAGTGCCAGGGTCAGAGGGGCGTTTGCGGTAGTGAACTCTTTGCTGGCCAATATCCTCCGCAAGACCACGATCTCACGCGAGCGGTTGGGTATCTCGATTCCGACCGCGTTTTTGCCGGGTATAGGTGCTACGACACGGACCGGGGCCGCCTTGAGCGCCATGGCCAGATCGTCTGCAAGAGATACTATCTTGTTGATTTTAATGCCGGGTGCAGGAGTGAACTCGTACATGGTGATGACCGGGCCGGGTTTGATCTCGAGGATCTCTCCCTCCACGCCGAAGTCCTTAAGCTTGGACAGGATCAGCGATGCATTGGCCTTGAGTTCTTTTTCCGTGATGGTTCTGCTTTTTGCGGTGGGATTGTTAAGCAGGGAGATGGGGGGGAACTGGTAGTTGTCGATGAAATCCAGGGTAGCCTGTTTAGGAACTTCCGACGGGTCTGTGCCCTCGTGTTCCATCAAGGTGATTCTGGGCTCTTTACTGGGTTGTTCCTTATCGACCTTGAGTTTTGCGGGGATCTTCCGGGACAGTTTTGATTCGGGAGATCGTTCGGTGGTGCCTCGTTTTCCCTTGAAAGACAGCCGATCCTTGATGAGAACGATAAAATCTCGGACACCATGGATGGGTATGGATAAATCGTACCCCATCATGATGCCGCCAGCCAGGAGCATGAGCAGCAGTACCAGCGAGCCCCAGCGATTGAGGTAGCCAACCAGTGAATCTCCGATGATCTTACCGATGGCTCCGCCTGCCTTTATGGTCGTGGAAAACATCCTGATCTCGCCCTTGAAGATGTGAAGGAGTCCAAGGACGGCAAACATGATTATGATGGTGCTTGCAATGTGAAGCCAGTTAACCGGGTATTTTCTGATACAGTATCGCCAGGCGTAGTCCAACAGGAAGATGGGTATGGCGAAGGCCCACACGCCTAGGACTATATAGAGGCCGTCCGCTAAGTAGGAACCGACGAAACCCATCCAGTTATGGAACGTTTCAGTATGCTTTGATAGAGTGAATCCTGGGTCCAGGGGGGAATACGAGATAAGGGAAAGCGTGAGGAAAATTGCGGCAAAGCTCAATACCAATCCTGTGATATGTACAGGTACGGTGCTCGTTTTTTCCCGTTTCGCCATGTGTAAACCTGCCTTACATCAGTTCACGAAACCCATACCCGCCAGTCAGCAATATAAAGAGAACATGAAAAATCTTTCTTTGTAACGTCCATACCAGAATTCACAAAGAAATCAACCCTACGATAAATCTCATTGCCGGACAGAGAATATAAAGGAATCTGACATATGTTCATTTTTTATATGACCGGCTCTTCGATTTGTCCCTGCAAAAAATGCTAAGGTCTTCGTGATGATATCCGACAATTACATCTCCATAATGATCGGAATGATCATGGGCTTCTTGCCGAGCCGAGATTTGAGACTGGTGCCAAGAGATTCCCGCATGCGGTTCTGGATCACCTGGGTGTCGGTGTCCTTGTTGAGACAGGTTTCCAGAATGGAAAAGGCGTTTTTACGGATTTCTTCTATGATCTCTTGCTCCATGCTTGCAGGTACTACCCCTTTGCACATGATGTCAGGCCCTAATGCAACCTCATACCTGACCGAGTCTATCACGACAAAGACGATGACGAGGCCGCCCTCGGAGATATGTCTTCGGTCTCTTAAGACCACATCCCCGATATCACCGGTGAGTTCGCCGTCCACAAAGCACTTTCCGTGAGGGGCCTCGCCGGTGATCTCCATACCGTCCGGATTTAATGTCCAGATCTGTCCGGGCCTGGCAAGTACCGTCTGTGCGTTAAGGTTGAGCGATGTCTCCACCATGTCAGCCAGTGACTTCATATGACGCAGTTCGCCATGGATGGGCATGATGATCTGAGGATTGAGCAGCCTTACTGCATCCAGGATCTCCTTGTGGGTTGCATGCCCGGTAGCATGAACATCGGCAATATCCGGATAGTATACTCGAGCCCCGAAATCGATGAGCTGGTCTATACAGCGGGCAATGGCTATTTCATTGCCGGGTATGATACGTGCGGAGATTATCACGCTGTCGCCGGCTTTTACCTTGAACTTGTGCCAACCTCTAGCAATGAGTGACAGGACAGAATATACTTCACCTTGGGTGCCTGTACAGATGATCATGAGTTTGCTTCTGTCCATGGACACGATTTCTTCTGGTTTTATCAGGTCCCTCGGATCAAACTCAACGATGCCTAAATCTGTTGCTATATCCACAACCTGGTTCATGCTTCTGCCGATGATGGTGACCTTCCTGCTGTTCTGCACGGCAAGCTCATAGAGCATCTGGATACGCTTTATATGACTCGAGAAGGTGGAGACCAGAATCGCCCCGGGTGTATTTTTCATTATGGAGTCTATGCTGGAGTAAACCTTATCCTCGTCAGAGCATCTCGGGTCGAGTTCGGCATTGGTGCTTTCACAGATAAAGAGCTTCACCGGACCTTGTATGCTGTGAAACTCAGGCGGCACCTCTTTGAAATCCCCGGAATGGATGATGCGCCCCTGGGATGTGAGCATGTTGAGAGAATAACAGCCTATGGTTGAATGGCGCACCTCGACGAATTCAATTTCCATACCCGCCAAACTGATCTTCTGCCCGGCATGGACAGGGATGAGCTTAAGGTGGCCGTCCATGTCGTATTCCTTGAGCTTTCGCTTGGCAAGCTCCAACGTGAAAGGATGGCTGTATACGGGTATAGGGGCTTCTTTCAGGAGATAGGGTAGTGCCCCTATGTGGTCCTCATGTCCATGGGTAAGAATAATACCCTGGAATAACTCCTGGTTTTCCACAACATAGGTAAAATCAGGGATGATCTGATCGATACCTGTGGGGTTGTACTTGGGGAACATTATCCCCGTGTCCACCACGATGGACCCCTGGCCTGTCTCGATGACCATGGAGTTGAGCCCGAACTCTCTCACACCGCCCAGGGGGATAACCTTCACGATGCTCACTTGGTTCCCCCTATCAATTGTTGTATCTGAGAGTGCAGCTCTGTGGAGGCGGAATCAATATCGGCTTTTGTCTGTCTTGGAATAGGTATGTGGGCGAACCGAATGGGTTTGCCGATGGAAATCTTCACGTCAGAAAGCTTGATGGAGGATGTCCAGCGGGGCATGAGCTCATATGCACCGGATATTCCGACCGGTATGACGGGGGTGTTCAGGGCCAGTAAAAGCCTGATAGCACCAATGCGCAGTGGGAGCATATCACCATCCCATGTGCGTTCGCCTTCGGGGAAAATGCCTAGAATATGGCCGTTCTGGATCACACGTACGGCATTCCGAATAGCCTGCACGTCAATGGTGTATCTCCTTACCGGGAAAGAGCCCGCGTGTCTGAGGAACCACTTCATGACAACATGACGGTACTCGGAGTTCTTGGCCATGAACCAGATGTCTCGTCTAGAAAAAAAACCAAGTATGACCGAGTCGAGGAAAGAGGTATGGTTGGGTGTCACTATAGCCGGACCTGTCGCGGGGATGTTTTCAATGCCTTCGAGTTTCACTGAAAAAATTTTCTTTAGGATTGGCCTGGCAATAGGCTTCAACACCAATGAGAGCATGCTTTTATTATTACGGTACCATTTTCTCTTCGGTACCTTAAGCGTCCTATGGCCCGGCAATTTTGAAGGATTTTTTCTGAATGAGCCTTGAACTCGGACCCTGGGGTAGAATTCTAGAATCTCATTGGGATGATGATGTCTTCTCAGTACTTTCTGTATGAGGTCTTCCCATTTTTTGCCTGATTCTTCCAGAAAATCGAAAAAGAGTGGCCCATGTTCTTTTGTGATAATGATAACGGTATTCGACTCGATGGTGACCCCCAGGACTTCATCAAAAGTTAATTCAATTTTACCGGTTGCTCCCTTGAAGTTCAATCCATGCTCTGTGAGGGTAAGACTACCAGCATCTACAGGGGTTCTCGTGAAATGATAGGCAGTAATGCCCGCATAACCTTTAAACATCCCGCTCTGGGTCTCATGTGATAATCTGACCCGGCGACTTTTCAACACGGTTCCTTCTGAAACATGGGGCAGTTCGAAAGATTGAATCTTTTTATACCAATAGGATATAGGCTGTACGTCACTGCCGATAGAAACAAGTGAACGCGTCACAAGATTGATTTTGGCATTACAGTATGCACACTGATTCTTCTCAAGCCATTCAAATGCATTGCACAAGGGACACCTGTAGAGCAGATCATCAATCATCGGCTAAATAGTATAACCGAGTTTAATAGACTTGTATACCTCTTCCATGAGTAAGGCGACGTCGTGTACTGACGGTTGTATGGGTTCTCCGATGGTCAGGGTAATCCTACCTGGTTTTATCCGTATACCATGTTTGGGAAGGATCTCCCGGGTACCGCTTACGGTGATCGGAACAATGGGTACACCAGCCTGAATAGCCAGATGGAAGCCGCCCTTTTTAAAAGGATACTGGAGCATGCCGTCACAAGACCTGGTCCCTTCCGGGAATATTACTATCGAAGTTCCTGATTTAATTTTATGTGCAGCGAGTTTCATACTACGGATAGCTTCTTCGTGGTTTCCCCTGTCGACGAGGATGTAACCGGCCCGCTTCATTCCAAGACCCAGTAGAGGGATGCGAAAGAGCTCCTTCTTGACGGTCCACCTGAACTGGACTTCCAGATAACCGAGAATGGCAAATACATCAAAGTGACTTACATGGTTCGGCATATACACGGCAGGGCCGTCCGGGATGTTTTCCCGCCCTTTCACCTCAACCGGGGTATTGGCGCACCACAGTGAAAATTTCGCCCAGTAACGGGCATTGAGATGGAGGATGTTGCCGGTTTTGGTGAAAAAAGACATGATTACATGGGGTATAATCACCACCATAATATAGAGATAAGAACCAAGTGCTGTCCTCAGAGTCCAATACATGGAAGAGTTTTACAAAACTTTTACATTAATGTCAAAGGATGATATTCCCTAGAGCGAGGATCGAGGTGTGATATCATTTCTTGGTCAGGATATTCATAAGGTCGTTCATCATCCCCTCGCGAATGCTGATGGCGCTGAGTGCAGCCTCAAATCCTGTTTTTGCCTGCATCATATCAGTAAATTCCTTAGCTGCATCAACATTTGACTGCATGCGGCCCTCAGTGTCCAAGGGTGCGGGCTCATCGGATCTTGTGGTGTTGACGTCCACAGTACCGTCAACAGACGGCACGATGGTTGTGTTGATGGCCTTGTAATCAGGTGTGTACATGTTCGCCACATTGGATGAGGCGTTAGCCTGGAGGATCTCATTAGCCCTGAGCGCTGAAATGAGTATGGATGACATATTAATTCTCTCCCTTGCTCACTTATCGGATAGATGTCTATAATCTAAAGCATGACAAAACCCGGACTCCTCCGAAAACTCATCTTGACCTATGTAGTCTTTGTCATGGTCCTCTTCGGGATAACTCTCGTGCTCTTCGTGGTATCTTCCCGGGTGAGCACACTCAGCACCAGGATCTATCTGATAGATTACAAGAAAAAAGAGATAACGGACAAGCTCATTGCCAATCTCATCTCAATAGAAGAGACCGGAAAACAATACATGCTCCTTCAAAACGAATCCTACCATTCTATCTTGGAGCAGCAGGAAGATGACATTTCACGGGCCTGGGACAATCTCTCCACCAAAGGGATGTATTATGATGAGCCTGAACGGAATATGGTGGAAAACGGCAAGGGCTTGTGGATGGCATATGGGAGCAGATTCCATACCCAACTCAAGCAGCTACCGGGAAATCCCACAGAACTTGAGAGACTCTTTGCGCGTAATAGTGAAGAGATCGACGGAATAGTAGCAATAGCCCGCTTTGTTAACAATGGGGCTATTGACCGGCTGCGAACGCACATTGCCTATCTGAAGGACCTCGGTGATCAGATCATGGCATGGACTTGGTGGGTGTTGGCAGTTGCATTAAGTGTCGGCCTCATTGTCCCGGTTCTTATCTACAGGAGTGTTACCAGGGATCTCAAGAGCATCATGGGCGGGATCAAGCATATCGCAGAGGGTGATTTTTCTTATCGGATCATCCTGGACAGCAAGGATGAACTTGGCATGCTTGCGGAATCATTCAATAATATGGCTTTACGCCTGAAAGAACTCGATGACATGAAATCTGAATTCATATCAGTAGTGTCCCATGAGCTCAAGACCCCGCTAACCTCCATGAAGGAGGCGTCGAGTCTGTTGCTAGAAGGGTTGGCAGGTGACCTCTCGGATAAGCAGAGGCGCCTTGTGGAGATTATGGGGCAGGGAATAAAGAGGCTTTTGCACACCGTATCGGAACTGCTCGACATGTCCCGTATCGAAAGTGGTATGGTCCGTTTGCAGATGGAGGTTTATAACATGAACTCGGTGATGGCTTCATTCATCTCAGAGATCAAGCCTATTGCCGACATAAGCGGTGTGGAAATCAAGGTGGATTATACTCAGGAAGATTGCAAAGTCATGGTGGACAGAAATAAGATCCTGCAGGTCTTGACAAACCTCACACACAATGCAATCAAATACTCACCCGAAGGTTCCATAGTTGAGATCAGGATCAAGAGTTCTGGAGGGTACATCATCACAGAGGTCGAAGACAACGGCAAAGGGATACCCGAAGAAGACCTGCCCAGGATCTTTGAAAAGTTCTATCAATCAAGATATACCAGGGGCCATGGCGGCATCGGTCTTGGTCTTGCAATTTCCAGGGGGATAATCGATGCACACGGAGGGAAAATCTATGCACAAAGCAGCGCAGGCAAGGGCAGTGTCTTTTCTTTTCACCTTCCTTGCGCTCATGACGATCTTGCTGATGCAGGGGTGCACGAGGGAGCTCATATCGACGAAGATGGAAGGGGCGGAAAAAAGTCTGTCACAAGGTAAGGCCTCCGAGGTCGACCTAAAGTCAATGAACCCTCTTTTACCGCCTTCGATCGTAGCGCGGCACAAGATCGCCATGATAATGGATTCTATCATTAAGGGTGAATATGCCTTCGGAACCATGAAGACAGACCTGGAAGAGATAAGGAATAAGACCTTCATTCCGGATTACCTTAAAGTGGAGGCGGGTTATCTCCTTACCCTTATAGAAAAAATGGAGACCCTCCATAAGACTGCTGTGAGGGCGAAGGAATATGCAAAGGACAATGAAGAGCTGAAAAAGAACCTGGAGCAGACGAAGAGAGAGAATGAGACCTTGAAGAAGGAGAATGACGACATTAAAAAAGAGGTTGAGCTTTTGACCTATAAATTGAAAAAATTAGAGCAGATCCATATTGAAACAGAAAAACGCAGGGGAAAGCAATGAGCCCCAAACACAAGATTCTCATCCTCGATGACGAGCCGGATATCGTTGAGGTTTTAGTCGCAAGGCTTGATGCCATGGGGTTCCCTGCTGTGGGTTATACCAAAGCCAATAAGGCGTTGGATGCGCTGAGGAAGGATAATTTCAGCGTCCTGATAACAGACCTTAAAATGCCAGATATGGACGGTATGGAAGTCCTCAAGG
>DATKLV010000054.1:0-3431 GCA_035542255.1 Desulfomonilia bacterium
TATCAGAACACCTCTCAACAGGCCCATGATGAATTCAAGGCCAAGTCGGAAACCCTGGCAAACGCCAAGGCCCTCTATGAAAGAGACACAAAGGGTACAACCGATGATTTTCGCTCCAGATCGAACGATCTTAAAAAGGCATCCCTCCGCTACCAGGGGGTTGTCGACCCCGTCAAGAATAGGGCCGACATAGAGTCGATCAAATCGGGCAACTATATCATATATGCCCCTGCAGCAGCAGGAAAGGCCGTCTTTGAACAGATCATCATAGAAGACGGCAAGAATAAACTCAAGATTGAAACTTTAAAAAAGGACCCATTCGAGCCGTGAACAGCCTGACAAAGAAAATCCTTGTAGTTGATGACGAGATAGGCATTCGCCAGTCCTTGAAAAAGATCCTTGAGAAAGAGGGGTTCGAGGTCTTGACCGCCTCCAACGGAGAAGAGGCATTCAAGATCATCCGGGGAGATAATATCGATCTTCTCATCTCGGACATCCGCATGGCGGGCATGGACGGGCTCGAGCTGCTCAAGGTATGCAAATCCATATCCCCTTACACCGAGGTCATCATGATCACGGGCTATGCCTCGGTCGACACAGCGGTGGATTCGATGAAACAGGGCGCCTACGATTATATCACCAAGCCCTTTAAAAAAGCGGATATTCTTAAAGCGGTCCAGAAGGCCATTGAAAAGCAGATCCTTACCATGGACAACGTCATGATGAAGGAGCGGATTGAGGCCATGGAGACCGGCCCGCTCATCGAGACCGCAAGTCCCAAGATGAAAAAGATAGTGGAGATGGTACAGCAGGTGGCTCCAAGCCAGGCAACCATCCTCATCATGGGTGAGTCGGGCACCGGCAAGGAAGTGATCGCCGACATGATCCACAAACTATCCCCAAGGGCAGATAGGCCCATGGTCAAGATCAACTGTGCAGCAATTCCAGAGACACTCATAGAGTCTGAGCTATTCGGCTATGAAAAGGGGGCCTTCACCGGCGCTGCCGGGAGGAAGGAAGGCCGGTTCGAGGTGGCGGACAAATCATCCATCTTCCTGGATGAAATCGGAGAGGTACCCGCCTCTGTTCAGGTGAAGCTCCTGCGGATACTTCAAGAGGGGACCTTCGAGCGACTCGGCAGCAACAAGACCATCAGGGTCGACGTCCGCATCATCACCGCCACCAACAAGGACATGGCTGCCCTGGTCAAGCAGGGCATTTTCCGCGAGGATCTCTACTGGAGGCTGAATGTGATCACGATCCAGCTGCCGCCTCTCAGGGAGCGCAGGGAGGACATCCCCAACCTTGTCCAGCACTTCATCAATAGGTTCTCGCACAAGAACGCCAAGGACATGAAGGGTATTGAGTCCAAGGCCATGGAGATCCTGCTCGGGTATGAGTGGCCGGGAAATGTAAGGGAATTGGAAAACGTGATCGAGCGGAGCGTCGTGCTTGACCGGGACGGTATCATCGGGGCGGACGATCTGCCTGTAGAACTGGAACGGGAAAGCATTCCAGCTGCCATGGACTCGGTCACCATACCGCTCGGCACCCCCATGGAGGAAGTGGAGCGCATCCTCATGGAGGAGACCCTCAAGCGCACCAAGGGTGACAAAGGCCTGGCCTCCAAGCTGCTGGGGATATCCACCCGGACGCTCTACAGGAAAATGGATAAGAAAGAATAACTGAGCATCCGCGATCCTGTCCGGCTCAAGTGCATCTTCAAAGAATCCGACAATGACGTAAGAGGAGCCGGTTAAATGCAATGTCCTGTATGTTCGAACCATTTGGTGACGCTCGAGTTTGCCGACGTCGAAGTGGATTACTGCTTCACATGCCGGGGGATATGGCTGGACACGGGTGAGATCGAGCACCTTATCAGGATCGAGGGAGGAGATGACGATCTCCTGAAGCATACCTCCAGACCTGATCCAAACGAGACAAGAAGAAGATGCCCGGTGTGCCGCAGGTACATGGAGAAAACCCTTTTCGGGGAGGCCGAAACGGTCCTGCTTGACTCCTGCAAGGATCACGGAATGTGGTTTGATGCCGGCGAGCTGAGAAAAATCCTGGCGCTCAGCTGTACCGAGAGGTATTCGAGTCCGCTCATCAGACGCCTGGACGATATGTTTACCGCACAAAAAGGAGGGTGTACATGACAGGTACGATTGTGTTCTGGGTGCTCATCAGCATCCTTGTTCTTGTTATCCTTTACCTGATTACTGCCTATAACTCGCTCATAGGCCTCAGAAACCAGGTAAAGAACGCATGGTCGCAGATCGATGTCCAGCTCAAGCGCAGACATGATCTCATTCCCAACCTCGTGGAGACTGCGAAAGGGTATATGAAACATGAGCGGGAGACCTTCGAGTACGTTACCAAGGCCCGCTCCGATGCCACGAGTGCCAGGGGTGTTCCTGAGAGAGTTCAGGCGGAATCCAAACTCAGCGATGCCATTTCTCGGTTCATGGCCGTCGTGGAGAACTACCCCGAGCTCAAAGCAAACCAGAACTTCCTGGCTGTGCAGGAGGAGCTCGCCTCAACCGAAAACAAGATCGCATTTGCCCGGCAGGCCTACAACGATGCCGTGCTCTTTCTCAACAACAAGATAGAGATGTTCCCTTCGAACATCATCGCCCAAATGTTCACCTTCAGGAAGGAGGTATTCTTTGAGACGGGGGATACATCCGAACGTGCTGTCCCGAAGGTGAGCTTCAACTAAAGATCATGTTCTGGCAGATAGCAGCGTCAAACAAGCGAAGAACAGTCCTTCTCGTCATCATAATGGGCGTGATCCTTGTGTTGCTTGGATTCTTCATAGGCGAACTGGTCGACGCCTGGGCCGGGTTCACATCCATCAGGTACCTTCCAGGTCAGAATGCCGTTGTTGAGACCTTCAGGGCCGGTTACATCGGATCATCCATAGCCCTTGCCCTCTGGATCGGCCTCCTCCTGACGAGCCTGCTCGGCTCGGACCAGTTGTTCCTGAGCCTCTCGGGCGCCAAGGAAGTAACCCACGATCTTTATCCACAGCTCTATAATGTCGTGGAAGAGATGAAGATAGCATCCTCCATGCCCGCAATGCCTGATATCTACATCATCGACGACCCTGCACCCAACGCATTTGCCGTAGGGAAATCTCCAAGAAACAGCAGCATCTGCGTGACAGCAGGTCTGCTCGCCATGTGCAGCCGGGACGAGCTTCAGGGCGTAATCGCCCATGAAATGGGCCATATCACGAACCGTGATGTCCTTTACCTGACCGTTGCAGCCACCATGCTCGGGGCCGTCACCTTCATAGCGGACAGCTTCCTGCGATCGCTTCGCTATGCCCCTGCAGCTCGGTATCGTTCTTCTTCCTCCAGGGCAGGCACGAACCTGTTCAACATCTGGTTGATCGTTATCGGATTTCTCTTCATCATCCTCAGCCC
>DATKLV010000055.1:0-18581 GCA_035542255.1 Desulfomonilia bacterium
TTACGAGGGCTTCTATCTTGCAATCGGTGCTCAGGCGGGCAGAAAGCTCGGCATCGAGGGCGAGGACTCGGAGGGCGTGATTGCAGGTGTTGAGTTTCTGCGCAGCGTAAATCTCGGGCAGAAGGTCGAACTGAAAGGTAAAGTCATCGTCATCGGCGGCGGCAACGTGGCGGTTGACGTGGCTCGGACCGCCGTGCGGGTAAGCACGGGCAGGGTCGAAATGTACTGTCTTGAAAGCCGCGAGGAAATGCCCGCCGCGAAGGACGAAATCGCTGAGACGCTCGCTGAAAAGATCGGCATCAACAACGGCTGGGGACCTGCAAAGATCCTCACCGAAAACGGCAAAGTCGTGGGTGTGGAATTCAAAAAATGCGTGTCTGTATTTGACAAGGAAGGCAGGTTCAGCCCGGCATACGACGATAACGAGCGGATAACTGCGGAATGCTGCTACGTACTTTCCTCCATCGGCCAGTCGGTGGTGTGGGGCGATATTCTCCAGGGCAGCAAAGTCGTCCTCAATCGAAATCAGACCGCGCAGGCTGATTCGCTGACCTACCAGACCGCCGAACCCGACATATTTGTGGGAGGGGATGTTTACACAGGACCGAGATTCGCCATCGACGCGATTGCTGCAGGAAAGGAAGCGGCCATATCGCTTCACCGCTTTGTGCATCCCGGTCAGAGCCTGACGATAGGACGCGACAGAAGGCAGTACCGGGAAATCGACAGGACGAACATCGTAGTCGACGATTACGATCATACCCCGAGACAGCAGGTTGCTCAAATCGCTTTGGAAGATGCGTTCCGCGACAACCGCGGGACATTCACCGAGGAACAAGTCAGGAAGGAAACCCGGAGATGCCTGGGCTGCGGCGTAACGGTCGTGGATACCACCATGTGCGTAGGCTGCGGGCAGTGTACGACAAGGTGTAAATTCGATGCAATCAAACTTGAAAAGGTATTTGACGAGCATGGCGTAGTCTATGAAAAGGTCGCCTTAAAAGCACTTCCGCACGTCGTCAAACGCAAGGCCAAAATCCTGGTTACCTCCGCGAAGGAAAAGTGGGCAGGCAAAAAGGCGGGCAGAGGCAATGCATGAGCTTGGAGTAATCATGCAGAACGCAGAATCGGATATTTTGAGCAGCAGGGAGTTCTTATCAAGGAAATTTCCGCCCGCTGAACTGAACATCAGGCGGAAGTAAGGAGAGTAGATATGTTTACTTTCAGCACAGACGTCAGTTCAATTTTGGTGTGGCTTGTCTGGATTGCGGCATTCATCGCCCTGTTTGTATCCAATGAGATCGGCCGCAGATTCAAATGGGCGGGTTTTGCAATGTTTGTCGTTCTGCCCATCGTTCTGACTGTTTTATGGCTGACCGTTTTGAAGGATACAGCTTATATGGACTGGTTCCATCTGGCAAAGGTTTACTCATCGACAGCCGGATGTATCGGTTTCTGGTGCATCAGACACCTTCGCGGCACAGGCAAAGACGGCAAGGAATGGAAATTGAGCGAAAAGAAATGGGCGTTGTGTTTCCCCCCGTTGATCCTGGCCATCAACATCATCGAAGCAGTTACGCGCGACTTTCAGGTAGGCATAAATTATACCGTGCCTACCATTGAGTTTTTGCACAATCAGATTCAATATTACATTGGCGGTTCATGGAATTACATGAATGCAGTTGCCGGCATTCTGAACACTGTCACGATTACCGGCTGGTTCGGAATCTGCGTCCGCAGAAAGACCGATTCAGACAAGAGCATGGATATGTTGTGGCCGGATATGCTCTGGTTCTGGATTATCGCTTATGACCTGTGGAACTTCGCCTACACATACAACTGCCTGCCCGGCCACTCCTGGTACTGCGGGCTGGCATTGCTGCTGGCTCCTACCCTTTGCGCGTTTACCGTCGGCAAGGGAGCCTGGCTGCAACACCGCGCTCAGACACTTGCCCTGTGGTGCATGTTCGCTCAAACGTTTCCCTTATTCATCGACAGGGGTCCATTCTCCGTGCAGGCAAGCGCCAGCGCGGACATTGCCGCGGCGGCAAAGAACATCGCGCTGACAAAAGAAGGGTTGTACCCGGTTGTCTCGGCGACACCCGACACAACAGCATTGTTCGTTATAAGTTTCATCGCGTTACTTTCGAACATCGCCGTATTCGGCTACATGATATATAAAATTGCCAAGACAAAGCGCAACCCCTATACAGCAGAGCTCTACACGGATCTTGGTCAGTACAAAGAAATTAAAGCGCTGTCAGAATAAAAGTGCGTTGCCTGAAGGGGCAGGTCACACCTGCCCCTTATGAAAAACGAAATGACAGATCGAGGATCTCAGGGCCTTGGCCTCGTTTTTATCACCCGTCTTCATCAAGGTCTCAGCAAGAAACACCTTCCCCTCGGGTCATTGGTAAATGACTGCTGGTATTCCTTCAAGTACTTCAGTGCCCTGATGACACTGATCTTCTGCGAGAAGAACCATAGCCGGAATGGAAATCAAACAGACAAATAGTGTAATCTGAATAAATTTCCTCATATTATATCATCTCCAATCAGATTTTAATTCCTGACATATTTAGCCTTGATTTCTGAATGTCCATATACCCGACCCGTTTTGAGCAATAAAATCTGTGCTCCTCTGAATTTGCCTACTGTGATGCCTTGAACCGCTTCACATCATTTGCAAGAACCTCAGCTGAAGTACGGAGGTTATCAAGGGTGCTTGCCAGTTCCTCCACCGTGGATGCATTATGCTGAGTGGTGGCATCGATCTGAGACATGGCCCTGCCCAGTTCCCCGATATTCTGTTTCTGCTCCCTGCTGGAGGAGCTGATGGTATCCATCAAGCTGAAAAAGACTTCCATGTCCTTCATGAGATCTTCCAGGGAAGCGGACGTCTTCTTCATCATTTCATCTCCATTGCTGATACGGCGCACGGTATTCCCAATGAGGGACTTTATCTCGCCTGCAGCAATGGCGGAACGTTGTGCAAGAGATCTCACTTCTCCCGCCACCACTGCAAAGCCTTTCCCGTGCTCACCCGCCCGTGCCGCCTCCACCGAGGCATTAAGCGCAAGGAGGTTCGTGTGGAAGGCAACATCATTCACGGTGGTGACAACATCACCGATCTTTTTTGAATCCTGCGAGATCTCATTGATGGCATTCAGGAGCTCGGAAAAAACCTTCTTGGTCTGGTTAATGAGCTTGGTTATGGCATTGGACGATTCATGTCCCTCCTGTATGAGATCGGCATTTTGGAGTACAGACCCGTTCATCTCATCAATCGAGGCGGATATCTCCTCAACGGAGGCAGCCTGTTCCTGTGTCGCTTGCGACAGATCCTGTGAGCCCGCACTTACCTGCTCTATGGTTTCATGAAGCTGAAGCGAAGTATCACGGACATGTGAGACGATCCCTTCCAGATCTTCCACGAATACATTGAACCAGAAGGCAAGTTCTCCCGCTTCATCAAGCTGATCCACGTTCAATCGCTTTGTGAGATCTCCTTTGCCTTTCGCTATATCCTTGAGCATGGAAGACATGCCGACCACTGATCCTGTGATCCCTTTCATAAGCAGAATCCCATTCAGGAAGGTCATGACTATTGCCTGGGAAAGGATGATGAATAAACCGACCTGAATGGTAGCCAGGTTGAGACCGGTAAAAATGGAAAGATAGATGATCCCTATCAGATTACCGCTGGCCGGGATGACGATCAGCATGACCGTGGCCAGGAGTTTTATGTTGAGACTCAGATCGAAGACCCTTGAATCTTTATCCAGAAAGCTGTTCCGGTTGTATTTCCGATTAAACAGAGAAAGGCTGTTCTCAGAGATCATATAATATGCGGCCATGGCAGAAACGCCTGCCATCCCCAGTATGTTTCCTCCAAAGATAAGAACCTCGAAGGAAATAATTCCTTTCAGGTAAAGCGGTACAACTACAGAGCCCCAGCCTAGACCACCCCACCTTAAATAGATCATAATGGCTTCAGCCAAAGGGAGAATGGAGGTACTCCTCAAGGCACTGCGGATTTCTCCCTCTGCAGGATGGCCATTTTCCATCAGACGGATGGCAGGACTGACAAAATAGTATTTGGTCCCAGCACCCAGCAGTAAAGAAAAAACCGTCTGTATGAGTATGTAGGTGATTGTTTCCAGTAAATGATCCCTCACTCCTTCTGAAACTTTTAGGAAAAAAAATACTACATTGGGGACAAGCAGAAAATAAGTGATCGCTTCCTGGAACAGGAACGGGCGGAGGAACATGGCCTTAGTGTACTTGTTCATTTATCATCTCCTTGTAAATATGGGTCATTCCTTCAGTATCTGTATTTTTTGGTTTTTTCTTGAGAGTATAAGGAGCATAATTGCAGCTATCAGGAGCTTGAGCGTGATCTAATGTCGGCCTACACTTTATGTTGTAATATGCTAGGCGCCCCTTTAATTTTAAAAGAGATAAAACTGACGTATCCAAGGCCCGAATACGCCAAGGTGTATCAAGATATCTTTAATTGTCCGATTATATTCAATGCAGACAAGTATCAGTTAATTTTCGATAAAAGCTATTTGACCACCTGCTTGCCCCTTGCGGATTCCTTCACAAGGGATACCTGTGAAAAAGAATGTAAACGTGCTTATGCACGCCTTCATGAGCAAACATCGACCTTTGATAAGATACAGCAGGAATTGTTATTCCAGCATGAAGGGCCCCCTTGTTTAGATAAGCTTGCCCGTCGGCTGAACATGTCCCGACCGTTCTATAACTGAATTGGAATATAACTATAAGCCATCATACCTCCTACAACTGTACGATAATATGATGTCCAGGGGATGTTTTGTAAGATCAAATCTCAACATGTACAGCTTACCTTAACTACTTGATACCCTTCAGTTCTTCCACCAGAGAGGTCAGCATGTCTATCTGCTCCTTCTGCATCGTTATCAGATCGGCCCACTGATGCTCAAGCAAGGTATCCATCTTCTCGTGAAGCGCCATGATCTCGAGCTCGGCCTTCAGATTCACCTCATAATCATGCTCGGCATCCGAGCGGTCTTTTGCAGCCTGCCTGTTCTGCGACATCATGATGATCGGCGCCTGGATGCCTGCCATCATGGATAGAACTAGATTGAGCAGGATGTATGGGTAGGGATCGAATGCACGCTTGTTCAGATGTACCAGCACATACGTGTTGATCACTATCCAGAATGCCATGACGCCGAGGAAAATCATTATGAAGGTCCATGACCCGCCGAACGAAGCCACATGATCCGCGGCACGCTGGCCGAACGTGTACTGCTCCTCATGCTCTTTCCTGACGTTCCTGCTTATGTGCTCCCGCCGTGATATATGCCTGATGACATGCTGCTGCTGAGAGGAAAGGTCACGGTAAGCCTTATTCAAGAGTTTCTGTGACAGCTCATGGACATCGCGCGCCATACTCATCACCATCCTCCTTCCTTGATTTCAGCAACAATATATGACCCTTCTAGTGGAGGAATTCAAGTTCTATGAAAATCCCGGCATGTAAATTTTCAGGCTTGAAAAATCTCCTTATATGTATTATTAGTAATTATATGCAACAAGAATATTTGAAACCAGACTGCAAGAATTGCACTCCTAATGGTTATTGCGTAGATAAATTCAGCATAGTTCTCCATTCCAGCGGAGGCAGATTAACGAGTGAACGACAAGCATTATTGCGAACCATATGCGATATTAATGGCCATTTCAAGCCCTACCATTTGCTCGATCTCTTAAAGGAGCAAGGGTACAACCTTTCGCTCACCACCGTGTATCGGAATCTGGCGCTGCTCGTCCAGGCCGGCATAATCCGCAGGGCATGCATCCGGGAGGATACCCGCTCAGGAGGGGCATGGTATGAACATATCTGGGACCATGATCACCATGACCACCTCATATGCTCACGATGCGGGAAAATGATCGAGTTCTCTTATCCGGCCATCGATGTCCTCCAGGAGGCTGCAGCAAAGGAGCACGGGTTTACCCTTGAACGACACAGCCTCGAACTGATCGGGATATGCCCTAACTGTCGGGACAAGCAGGATAGAGGAGATGGTCCTTGAAACTTCTTGAGCTGAAACAAGGCGACACTGCGATTGTAGATAGCCTCAACGGCGGCATGCATATGAAGGCCCGTATGGACGGATTCGGCATACGCAAAGGCACGCGCATAAGGATGGTCAGAGCTGCGCCTTTTAACGGACCTTTGCTTGTAGAGGATCTAACCTCCGGAGCCAGGATCATGATAGGCCGCGGCATGGCCGAGACCATAGAGGTGACGCCTGAAGAATCCTCATGACGAACTGGTCGTAGCCCTGGCCGGACAACCGAACTGCGGCAAGTCAACGATCTTCAATGCAGTAGCCGGGTTCAAGGTAAATACCGGGAATTTTGCAGGCACTACGGTTTCTTTCACCGAGACGAAGGTGTTACTCGAAGGAAGAACGATCAGACTCATCGATCTCCCCGGCACCTACTCCATTTCATCCCACGACATCGCTGAAAAAGTCGCACGTGACTACCTCTTGTCCGGCAATGTGGATGTCATCATCAATGTGCTCGACACATCGCTTCTCTCCCGATCGCTCGAGTTCACCATCCAAATCCTCGAGATGAACATCCCCATGGTGCTAGGCCTGAACATGTTCGATGAAGCGCAGAAGAAGGGTATCGAGATCGACCTAGCCGAGCTGACCAAAATGACCGGGGTGGAGGCCTACCCGGTGATCGCCGTGGAAGGGAGCGGGGTGCGCGAGCTCTTCGAGGCAGCGATCAGGGTTGCCCAGGCAAGTTTCACCCCGGTGAAGCCTGTTTATGACAGGGATGTGGAGGGGTGCATCGCCGAGATCGCAAGCCGGTATCCTGCTGCGTTGAGAAAAGCCCTTGCCATGGATGAGCGGTTCGTCATCATCAGGCTCCTGGAAATGGACGAGGAGTTCGAGCGCATGGCAGGTGATGTAGATGAGACTTTCCTCCGCTTCGTCAAGGAGAAAAGGCGGCTCCTGGCAGAGATGCACAACTGGCCTGAGGAAGGTGTGTTCTCTTCGCACCGCCATGCATTCGTATTCGATCTCTTCGAGCGGATTGCAAAGGTAAGTCCCAGGAAAACGAAGGATCTCAGGGAAATTATCGATCACTTCATCATCAATCCGATCGGCGGTTTTATCACCATTATCGGTCTGCTGTTTTTTATGTTCTATGCATCGTTCTTTTTGGGGGACATCATCTCGCGCCTGATCGACAGGCCGCTGGCCGCTCTCGGGTCGACACTGAAGGGCATGACCGGCGGCATTGCAGGGGTGGCCATATCAGGGCTCTATGACGGCATGGTGGCGGGTGTCGGGATCGTACTGCCCTACCTCATCCCCCTGCTCGTCCTTCTTGCAATACTGGAAGATTCCGGGCTCCTGCCCAGGATAGCCTTCATGGTGGACGGCATCCTTCACCGTTTCGGCATGCACGGAAAATCGGTCGTTCCCATCATCCTCGGCTACGGATGCAACGTGCCTGCGATCATGGCCACACGCGGTCTCGAGTACGAGCGCGACCGCATCCTCACCATGCTCATTATCCCATTCATCGCATGCTCGGCAAGAACGGTCGTTATCCTTGCGCTGGCGGGTAAATACCTGGGCGCTCTCTATACGACCGCCATCTATTTCGGAAATATCATGATCGCGCTCATCGTCTCTTTTGCATTGTCCCGCCTGCAGGCGGACATGGCTCCGGGCATTATCATGGATGTACCTCCCCTCAGAAGGCCGTACCTGCGTCTGGTCGCAAATAAGGTATGGTGGAGGCTGCGGGAGTTCCTCATGTTCGCATGGCCGGTGATCGTTGTTTCAAGCCTGGCCCTTGCATTCATTAACTATGCCGGGATCGACAGGATAGTGAACAGTGTACTCGCGCCCATCACATCGGGTATCCTGAAGCTTCCCGATCAGACGGGCATTACCCTGTTCCTGGGAATATTCAGGAAAGAGCTGACCCTCCTGATGCTCAACCAGGCCCTCGGGACCACTGATGTCGGGGCTGTCCTTACCCACGCCCAGATCCTTGTACTCGTTGTGTTCACGGTCCTGTACATCCCATGTATCGCCACCATATCCACACTCTGGAAAGAAGGTGGTTGGAAAGTCGCCCTTTATTCGATAGGGCTGAACACGACTGTCGCACTCCTGGTTGCAGGCACCCTGGCCAATATTGCAGACATGCTGTGAACAGTGCTGCAGCTAACTCCCGTTTAAGAGCCCATGCAGGGTGTCATGAGCCGTCCTTACCGGGTCGGCCGCATTCATGATGTTTGCCATCAGATAGCTGCCCACTATGACTCCGTCGGCAAAGGCGAGCAGGTTTTCCACCTGGGAGGCGCTGGATACGCCGAATCCCACGCACACGGGCAGATCCGTCATATCCTTGATGGCCCGTACCTGGGAACGCACCTCAACAGGCAGGTCACTGCGCGAACCGGTGACCCCCTTTATGGAGACCGCATAGACGAATCCGCTGCACTCAGAGAGGACCTTGGTTATCCTCTCGGGAAGCGTGGTGGGCGCAACCATGCGGATGAGGTCGATCCCGATCTCGGTGCAGTCGGCATAGATCTCCCCTGCGTCGCGTGGCAGGTCCGGGATGATCACGCCTTTCACCCCGCTGTCCTTCAGGCTTATGAGTGTCCGGCTGAGCCCCTTTCTCATCAGGGGGTTGATGTAGGACATGACGATGAGCGGTATTTCGAGCATGCTGCTCCACCCTTTGAGGCAGTGCTGCAGGTCGTCCATCTTGAATCCTGACTGAAGGGCCATGTAGGATGCCTTCTGCAGCACCGGCCCGTCAGCCATGGGGTCGGAGAACGGGATGCCGATCTCGATGGCGGCCGCTCCCGCCTCCTGGAGGGCCAGGAGTATCTTCCCGGTAGTCTCGAGGTTCGGCAGCCCTGCCGTCACGTACGGGATTATCGCCTTTTTATGATTTCTTATGGACTCAGCTATCATGGTCAGCTCCCTATCACGGTGTGGATGTCTTTATCTCCCCTGCCGGAGAGGTTGACAAGGACCTTCATGCCTTCATGCCCCTTGCAATACTCTGAGAGGTACCCGACGGCATGGGCGCTCTCCAGTGCAGGTGCGATCCCCTCGAGCCGGTTCAGCAGCTTGAAGGCGGAGAGTGCCTGCTCATCATCGACCAGGACGTAGCACGCTTTTTTCGCAGTGGCGAGAAAGCTGTGTTCCGGTCCTACGCCAGGGTAGTCGAGCCCTGCAGCAATGGAATGGGTCTCCATCACCTGGCCGTCCTTGTCCTGTATCAGGAAAGACCTCGTGCCGTGGAGCACCCCGGGCATGCCGAAGTTGATGCTGGCCCCATGACGTCCATTGCCCTGTCCATAGGCCTCCACACCGATCAGGTCCACCTTGTCCTCATCGAGGAATGCGCTGAAAATGCCTATGGCATTGCTGCCCCCGCCTACACACGCGATCACTGCATCGGGCAGAGACCCGCTCTGGGCGATAATCTGCTGGCGTGCCTCCCGGCCGATGATCTCCTGGAATGCACGCACCAGGCTCGGGTAGGGGTGAGGCCCGATGACCGAGCCGATGAGGTAGTAGGTTGTGTCGACGTTGGTTATCCAGTCCCTGATAGCCTCACTGGTGGCGTCCTTCAAGGTGGCGCTGCCGCCCTCCACCGGCACTACCTCGGCGCCCAGGAGCCTCATGCGCTCCACATTCACCTGCTGCCTCGCCATGTCCGTGCTGCCCATATAAACGTGGCATTCCATGCCGAAAAGGGCGCAGACCGTGGCCGTCGCCACACCGTGCTGGCCGGCTCCGGTCTCGGCGATGATGCGGTTCTTTCCCATGCGCCTGGCCAGCAGGATCTGGCCGATGGCATTGTTGATCTTGTGGGAACCAGTATGGTTGAGGTCTTCCCGCTTGAGCCACACATCGAGGCCGAGGTGGTCCGAGAGCCTCTTCGCACGGGTCAGGGGCGTGGGCCTGCCCACATAGTGGATCATGTAGGAGTTGAACTCGTCCCAGAAGGCCCTGTCGTCAAAGGCGGTCTCCATGGCAGCATCGAGTTCATCCAGTGCGGGCAGCAAGGTTTCCGGTACGTACTGCCCCCCGAATTCTCCGAAGTATCCTTTCATGACTTGGCCTCCCTGATGAATTTTTCCACCTTGTACGGGTCTTTTATGCCCGGCGACAGCTCGACACCTGATGATACGTCAACGCCTGCAGGCTTCGCCAGTTCGATGGCCTCCCGGACATTTTCCGGGCTCAACCCGCCGGCAAGGATGTAAGGGACTTTTCGCTCTTTCCACAGACCCTTCATGCCTTTTCCCGTGCTCGTATCGATGAGGATGCGGCAGGGAAAATCGGGAAGCATTCCTTCATGATACTCCCTCACGGCATAGATGATGCGGTAAAGCCTGCTCAACCGCTCGTGCTCCCCGGAAGGTGCGGCATGGAGCTGGATGGTGTCGATCCCAAGACTTTCCACGGTCTTGAGGATCTCTTCCACGCCTTCGTCGGTGAAAACCGCCACCTTCTCCACCCCCTTCACTTCCCTTATCCATGCCGCTACATCATTGCGCATGATCTTCCGCGGGCTCTTCGTGAAGACGAATCCCAGGGCATCCGCGCCGAGCCTTACTGCAAGCACGGCGTCATCATGCCTGGTTATTCCGCAGATCTTGACCCACATGGAAGATCTCCTCCCGTAAAGTATCTTTTGCAAAGGCCCTTCCGATGAGCGCAGCATCGTAGCCCATGGCCCTCAGCTCTCTGAGCCTTTCCCCCGAATCGATCCCGCTTTCCGCAACCCTGACCGCACCCGCTGGGATCAGCCTCACCAGCTCTTCATGCCTGAAGGGGTCCACCCGGAGTGTCTTCAGGTCGCGGGAATTCACGCCGATGATCTCCACACCCAGGCTGCAGGCCTTTTCAAGGCCGTCAGAACCATGGACTTCCACGAGGCAGTCCATACCCAGTCCCTTGCCGCAGGCATACAGACCCTTGAGCTCTTCCAGGCTCAGCATCTCGGTTATGAGCAGGAAGGAATCGGCGCCCAGAGCCCGTCCTGCCAAGATCTGGCGCTCATCAACAATGAAGTCCTTCATCATGAGGGGCAGATCGCAGCTCGAACGAATGGCGCTTAGGTATTCGAGCGAGCCCGCGAAATACGTGGGCTCGGTAAGGCATGATATGGCACTTGCGCCCAGCCGCTCATAATCACGTGCAATGGAGGCAGGATCATCGGTTATGCCGAGCATGCCGTCTTTCGGTGTAGCGTATTTCACCTCTGCGATGACAGCCATGTCCTTCAGGACGGTCTTGAACTGCCTCACGGGAAAGGGAAAATCCGCAGGCTTCACCAGCTTTTCTGCACGCCGCCGGGAAAGCCCGTACATCTTTTCGAGGAAATCCTTGCTCATGCACCGGCCCGCCCCAGGGCCTCCCGTGCGCCTCCGCTTTCCAGCACCTTTCTCGCCTTTTCAACTCCGGTCCTGAGGTCGATGGACCCGTCGAGGGCCATGAATGCAGCCGCAGCGTTCAGGAGCAGGCTGTTCAGGCATGCGCCCTTGAGACGTCCTTCGAAGAGATCCCGGATCTTCTGTGCAGACTCCTGCGGGGACGATACCTTGAGCTCATCCATGGACATGGGTGCAAGCCCCGCATCCGCAGGCATAATCTCTCCTTTGGTGATCTTGCCGCCTGCCAGCCGTGCATACCGGGTGGGCCCTGAAATAGACACTTCGTCGAGACCGCTGTGTACCACCATGGCGCCTTTGAGCCCCATGTTCCTGAGCGCCTCGGCGATGGGGTCCACCAGGGACTCAGCATACACACCGATGACCTGGTTGGTGGCGCCGGCCGGGTTTGCCAGCGGACCCAGGGTATTGAAGATAGTGCGGATCCCGAGCTGCTTCCGGGCAGGCATCGCATACTTCATGCTCGGATGGTAGGCCGGTGCGAACAGGAAGCAGAAACCCCTGTCCTTTAGCGCCCTCACGGCTGCTTCAGGCCCCAGGTCTATGGGCACGCCCAGGGCCTCCAGGCAGTCGGCACTCCCGGAGGATGAGCTCACCGAACGGTTGCCGTGCTTTGCCACCTTGTATCCGGCACCGGCCATTATGAACGCCACTGCAGTGGAGATGTTGAAGGTGGAGGCACCGTCTCCGCCGGTGCCGCAGGTGTCCATGACGGTGTCGCACCCCGTATCGACCGATAACGCATGCTTGCGCATGACTCGGGCCGCTGTCTCTATCTCCTCGGGCGTCTCCCCCTTAATCCGCAGTGCGGTAAGGAAGCCGCCTATCTGCACATCATTGACCTGGCCGGACATGATCCGGTCAAAGGCCTGCTCCATTTCCGGAGCGCTCAAGTGCTGTCCTGCAATCAATTTTTCAATCACACCCTTCATGACTGCCTCCTGGTCAGGGAAATGAACTGCTCGAGTATCTGCTCTCCGAAATCCGTGGCAATGGATTCGGGATGGAACTGGACACCGAAGACTGGCATCTCTCTATGGCAGATGGCCATGATCTCGCCGTCGTCATAGGCCCTGGCGCTTATCCTGAACGCTTCCGGCAGGGTGGATTCATCCACGGCCAGCGAGTGGTACCTGACAGCGGAAAATCTGTCCGGTATGCCCTTGAACAGGCCTGATCCGTCATGGGTAATCTGTGAGAGCTTTCCGTGCATGACCTTCCTGGCATGCACGATCCTGCCGCCGAAGGCCTGAGCAATGCACTGGTGGCCGAGACAGACACCCAGGATGGGGATGACCCCGGCAAAGTTCCTGATAAGGTCCAGGGATATGCCTGCATCATAGGGGGTTCCGGGGCCGGGTGAGATGATGATCGCAGACGGAAGAAGCTCATGCACGCCATCCACATCGATGGCATTGTTCCGCCTCACTACCATTTCTTCACCGCGAGCCGCAATGGCCTGAACCAGGTTGTAGGTGAACGAATCGAAGTTGTCGATCATAAGTATCATGATATCCCTCCCAGGGCCGTTTGCAGGGCCTTGAGCTTGTTATCGATCTCCTGGAGCTCCCGCTCGGGGACCGAATCCCAGACTATCCCCGCTCCTGCCTGAACATAGGTCTTGTCGCCGCGGGCAAAGATGGTCCGGATGACGATGCCCGTATCCATGTTGCCGTTGTACGAAAGATAGCCTATGGCGCCGGCATAGGGTCCCCGGCACCTGCCCTCGAGCTCATCGATGATCTCCATGGCCCTCACCTTGGGCGCACCCGATACCGTACCTGCGGGGAAACAGGCCTTGAGCACGTCCACGGCATCCACTCCGTCGCGCCTCGTTCCCTCGACGCACGAGACGATGTGCATCACGTGCGAGTAGAGGCGCACCTTCTCACGCTGCACCACCTTGACCGTCCCGGGGATGCATACCCTGCCGATATCGTTGCGGGCCAGGTCCAGGAGCATCAGGTGCTCGGCACGCTCCTTTTCATCGCCCATGAGATCCTTCACAAGATAATCGTCTTCGGTTTCACTCCTGCCCCGCGGCCTGGTCCCTGCGATGGGCACCGTGGTGATGGTATCACCCTGGAGCCTCACCATCTCTTCCGGGGAGGAGCCGATGAGGGTAACGTCATTTACCCTGATGAAGAAGAGATACGGCGACGGGTTTATACGCCTGAGCCTGCGGTAGATATCGAACGGGTCTCCATCGAGATCGAGCCTCAACCTCCGGGAGAGAACCACCTGCATGATATCGCCCTTATGCAGGTAGTCCTTGGCCTTGAGCACTGCATCAATGAATTCCGCATCCTTCAGCGAGACCTCCTGCACACCATGGACTCGGGGTATCTCGGGTCTGGGGCTGATGCGGCCGGCAAAGAGGGCATCCTCTATCTCATCGAATCTCTCACGGGCAAGCAAAGAAGCATCCTTGTCCGTGATGCCCGGCTGCGGGATCGCCTGGAGGAGCTTGAGGTCCTGCTTCAGGTGATCGAAGACCAGCATGGTGCTCACCCTGCCCAGCAATGCATCAGGGAAGCCGGACGCGAGGTGAGGCCGGGGCAGCTCCTCCACGCCCCTGATCATGTCATAGCCGATATAACCCACATAACCGCCGATAAAGGGCGGAAGGCCGTTCTGGTCGAAGGTGAGGGGGTCTGTAATCCTGGGGACCTTGGACCACGGGTCTTTCTCTCCCTCCTCAACCTGCACGGTGCCGTCCAGGTCGAAGCGTCCCACAAAGCTGTAAGCCACCGGCACCGATTCCAGGAGAAATCCCTGTTTGTCTCCGACGAGGGCCCTGTAGGCGCCGACCGGCGTGACTGTATCGCATACAGTGCTCCTGACTACCACAACCCCTCTGTCGGCAACGTCTCTGATGATTTTCAATTGATCCGGCATCATATTCTCCTGAAAAAAAGAGGCAAGCTCTTGGGGAGCTTGCCTCTTTCAAGTGTGGCTAAGATCCGAGCCCTAAGGCAAACCTCCCTTTACACCATTCATTACGGCGCACCACCACCACCTGATTGTCTTTTGCATGTCTATTTTCCCGACCATATTGTTTCTATATATAGAAACACACCGGATGTCAACCATTTTTTCTTTAATGAAAAAAATTGAAGGTACACCCCAGTGTATCTCCTTGATTTTTTATCCACCGGACGATATCATAATCTGTGTTCGCAGCATTCTTCACCACTATCACCTACACGCAAAGGGAGGCATTATGAACGATAATATCATCTCCTTTGACCGTCACATTATGGATGAACAGCGCAAATACGGCGGCAGGGGCGATTTCAGTTCCATCTTAAGCCAGATCATATTTGCCGCAAAGGTCGTCGCTGCAGAGGTCTCCCATGCGGGGCTCATCGAGGACATACTCGGCAGGACCGGCAAGACGAACATCTCAGGAGATGAGGTACAGAAGCTCGATGTTTATGCCAACAAGGTCTTCATCAATGCCCTGAACTACATCGGCAAGGTGTGCGTCATGGGCTCTGAGGAAGAGCCGGAGATGATCAAGATACCTGATGACTTCCCCAAGGGTGACTATGTAGTGATGTTCGATCCCCTGGACGGCTCATCGAATATCGATGTGAATGTATCCATCGGCACCATTTTCGGCATCTGGAAACGTGTCACCCAGGGCGGCGACGGCACCCTGGAAGACTGCCTCCAGCCGGGAGACAAGCTCTTCGGAGCAGGCTATGTCATCTACAGCTCCAGCACCATTCTGGTTTATTCCACCGGCCAAGGCGTCAACGGCTTCAGCCTGGACCCGAGCGTAGGTGAGTTCGTACTGTCGCACCCCGATATCAGGATGCCGGCCCGGGGCAAGATCTACAGCACCAACGAAGGCAACTTCCCCTACTGGAAGAAGGGCACAAGGGAATACATCGAATACCTGAAGTCCGAGAAAAATACCCTGAAAAAACCATATACGTCGCGATACATCGGCTCGCTTGTGGCCGACTTCCACAGGAACCTCCTGAAGGGCGGCATCTTCCTCTATCCGGAGGATACGAAGGACCCCAAAAAGACCACGGGCAAACTCAGGCTCCTCTACGAGGCGAATCCGCTCGCCTTCATCGCCGAGCATGCAGGTGGATCTGCATCGACCGGCTACGAGCGGATCCTGGGGATCAAGCCCAACGGCCTGCACCAGCGTGTACCGCTCATCATCGGGTCCAAAGACGATGTCCTTGAATATGAACAGTTTGCTAAGAAAAATTAGGCGCAGATACCCTGCGAGCTATAACTAAATACGAGGAGGAATGATATGGCGAGCTCAAAAGCATTCAACCAGGCCCTCAAGGTCGGCCGTCCACCCAACATCAAAAAGCTGTTCCCCAACTCAAAGGCACTGATCGTGAGCGGCAAGGTCATTGACCGTGCCATGATCAAAAAGGGCAAGGCCATGACCATCGCGGCCAACGCCCGCAACAGCATCGTCATAAGAGGCGTCCTGCAGGCGGCCCAGCGCGCCAATGCGGCCATCATCCTCGAGATCGCCAAGTCCGAGGCCGGCTACTGCCCCATCAGCATGTGGAATCTGGCACGATATGCCGATACCATCTGCAATGAGCTCGGCATCACCGTTCCCATAGCCATCCATGCAGACCATTTCGGACTGAAGAAGCAGCCCGAGGTGGGCAAGGCCAAGGTGGACATCCCCTCTATGTTTGATGCAGGCATTACCTCCATTGCCATCGATGCTTCCCACATGGTGGATGATGAAAACCTTCTCGCCAATCTCGAGCTGAACCAGTATATCCCTTCCTGGGCGGGCTATGAGACCGAGGTGGGGGAGATCAAGGGCAAGGAAGGCCTTTCCACGCCCGAGGAGGCTTTGTTCCTCATCCAGGGGCTGAACGCCAATAACATCTTCCCGGACTGGATCGCTCTCAACAACGGAACCACCCACGGCATCGAAGCCACGGATTCCGGCATCGACGTCGAGCTGACCAAGCGCATCCACGTCTCACTCTTGAAATACGGCCTCTCAGGCGCACAGCACGGAACATCAGGAAACAGCTACGAGAGGCTCAAGCGCATCGCCACGGAAACGAGCACAACCAAGGCAAACGTGGCGACCGCACTGCAGATGCTGTCCTGGGGGGTAAAGGTCAACGAGTACGGGAACGCCATCCTGGATGATCAGAAAAATTTCTTCAAGCTCTCGGATGAGGGCGTGACCGATGAGCTGTGGGCGGAAATGGTGGCTTATGCCCAGGGCAAGTCTCTCAAGGCAGGCGATTACAAGAACCTGAATCTTCCCTTTGAGAACAAGCTGCTCGCCCAGCCGGGAGAGATAAGAGAGCGCATGGCCAAGGGCGTGGAAGCATTTGTATACGACCTGCTGACGAAGTGGTTCAATGCCACGGACACGGCGCCGCTGGCATTAGAAGCCATCCTTGAAAAGGGCTCCTATGACCTCGGTCCCAAAGGGAGCCGTATAGAAGACCCCAAGGAGTGGACAAAGGAAAAGATCATGTCCCGCGGCCGGGCTCTGCACAAGAAAGGGACCGGGGCTGGTGATTTCGACGATTGAGAGGGCTTGCGAACAGGCGCCTTTGACCTGTCTGCATGGCTTCCAGAAGGAGGAAAGGGCGAGGGACCCCCTTGCATATTGAAATGGCCGATTGAATACACTATAGATATTCTGGCTCTTGACGAGCCTTAAATTGTATGGCATGAGGGCTGCTGCTCTCAATCGATAATCCAGGAAGGTAATAATGGCACGAGTCACCGTAGAAGATTGTCTTGAAAAGGTAGCAGATCGTTTTTCCCTGGCCGTTGCTGCATCGAAGCGCACCAAGCAGCTCATGAAAGGCTCCAACCCCCTGAGCAGGCGCAAGGACAACAAGTTTGTGGTCACGGCGCTGCGGGAGCTGGCCGAAGGGAAGATCACGTTGCACGAGCGTTCATGACAAAAAGGGATTACTACGAGATCCTCGGTGTTTCGAAGTCGGCAACCCCTGACGAGATCAAAAAGACCTACCGTCAGCTTGCGCTGAAATACCACCCCGACCGCAACCCCGGCGACCATGAAGCCGAGTCGCGTTTCAAGGAGGCTGCCGAGGCGTACGAAGTGCTCCACGATGATGAGAAGAGGCGCCTCTATGACCAGTACGGGCACGAGGGCCTCTCCCGGACGAGCTTCCATGAGTTCACCAGCTTTGACGACATCTTCAGCAGCTTCTCCGACATCTTCGGCGACATGTTCGGTTTCCCGGGAGGCAGAAGAGGAGGACGCAGACGCCCCATCAAGGGTGCCGACCTCAGGTATGATACCTCCATCACCCTTGAAGAAGCCGCCACGGGCACCGAGATCGAGCTGGATATCCCCAAGACGGAAGTCTGCGAGGAATGCAAGGGCACAGGCGCCGAGGCAGGGACATCACCCGAAAGGTGCTCGACCTGCGGTGGCAAGGGTCAGGTCCACCGCACACAGGGTTTCTTCACCATAAGCACCACCTGCCCCGCCTGCAGGGGAGCGGGCCAGGTGATCAAGAAACCCTGCAAGACCTGCAAGGGTGCAGGCCATGTCACCAGGAAAAAACATCTCAAGGTCAAGATCCCGGCCGGTGTGGACACCGGGGCCACCATGCGGGTCACCGGTGAAGGCGATGCGGGCGAACTGGGCG
The DNA here is from genome assembly GCA_035542255.1 of Desulfomonilia bacterium. Lineage (GTDB taxonomy): Bacteria > Desulfobacterota > Desulfomonilia > UBA1062 > UBA1062 > MWEI01. Next base: position 18,163 of record DATKLV010000055.1, read on the forward strand.
GTCCTCCGGGCGACCTGTATGTCTTCATCAACCTCAAGCAGCACGACACCTTTGTGAGGCAGGGTGACGACCTCTACATCGAGCTGCCCATCAGCTTCGTACAGGCCACTCTCGGCACGACCGTCAAGGTGCCAACTCTTGATGGTGAGACGGACCTGGAGATAAAACCCGGCACCCAGCCCGATGAGATCTATACCGTCAAAGACAAGGGCGTGAAGCATCTCAGGCACGGCGGCCATGGATCGCTCCACGTGGGCATCAAGGTGGAGATCCCCAAGAAGCTCTCCAAGGAACAGGAGGAGCTCCTGCGCAAATTTGCCGAGATCACCAACGACGACGTGAAGGACCCCAAGAACAAGAAGAAGCTGTTCGGAAGGTTCTAATTCCGTTTCTCAATCAAGCGCTCTCTTTGACTCAGG
>DATKLV010000056.1:0-8867 GCA_035542255.1 Desulfomonilia bacterium
CGCTCAGACGCTCGAAGAGCCTCTGAGACATCCCGGCTTTGACATATTCCGGTTTATCTGGGGTGGTACTTGTCATACCTTACCCTTCATGCTTCTGCGTCTTCTTGCAGCTGGACCGGGCCATGACCAGCCCGGCTCACCAATGCGAGATCGGCTGTTGAGAAGACCTTGTCGATGTCCAGGATCATGACGAATTCCTCATCACGCTTTCCCATGCCTTTGAGAAAGTCGGTGTTCAAACGGGTGCCGATCTTCGGGGCCGGCTCGATCTTCTCGGGCTCCAGGTCCATGACTTCATGCACCGAGTCAGCCAGGACACCGAGCACGGTCTGATCCCCCTCGATATCGATCTCACCTATGATAATCCTGGTATTCACCGTCTTCTCCGTGTCCTTGATCCCGAACTTCTTGTTGAGGTCCACCACCGGCACCACTGCACCCCTCAGGTTGATCACCCCTCGCATAAAATCGGGGGTCTGGGGCACCTTGGTGATCTTCGTGAAATCGAGCACCTCCCTCACCTTGGATATGTCAAGGGCAAATTCCTCTTCATCGAGCTTGAAAGAAAGGTACTGCCTTGTCTCGGTTATTGTCTCCACGCTCATTTTATCCTCCAATTATCTGAACCTGATTTTCATACTCGGATACTAGCTCGTTCCCCTAATTCTTGGCGGGTGGCAGGGAGATCAGCCACAAAGTCTGCCTGCTTCATGCCTGATCTACCCTGCCGTGCGGCCAGGATCAGCCACTAGCATCGATCGAACTCTTCATCACGCCAAGAACTGGTTCATCACCATCAATTGACACCTGGCCGATGATGACCCGGGTGTTCAAGGTCTTTTCCGTATCCTTGATGCCGAACTTCTTGTTATCAGTACTTCTCGAAATCGTCATCACTGGCATCACCGGCCGTTTCATGGTCGCCCATATTGATGAGCACCCCTGCATTGCGGGAAACACTCTCGTCTCTGCCTTTGAGGACTTTCGGCTTATCATGGTGAACGTCGAGCACATGCGCCTTGGCCGCTGCAAAAGCAGGCTTAGCCTTTCTGACTGCGGTTGCGGTTTTTCTTGTGCCGTCCTTGTCGACCTTAAAGAATGCGATGGTCTCCTGGAGCTGCATGGCCTGGCTCGAGAGCTCCTCTGAGGTGGAGGACATCTCCTCTGCTGCGGATGCGTTCTGCTGTACCACCTGATTAAGCTGCTGGATGGCGGAGTTGATCTGCTCGGCACCGGTGTTCTGTTCATTGCTTGCTGCAGTGATCTCCTGCACGAGCTGGGCGGTCTTCTGGATGTCGGGAACGATCAGGCCGAGCAGCTTGCCTGCCTTTTCCGCAACCGCTACGCTGTTCACCGAGAGCTTGCTGATTTCGCCCGCTGCCTCTGCGGACCTCTCAGCCAGGCGCCTTACTGCGGCTGCGACTACTGCAAATCCCTTGCCGTGCTCGCCTGCACGGGCCGCCTCGATGGCGGCATTCAACGCAAGCAGGTCGGTCTGTCGTGCGATCTCCTCGACAATGGCGATCTTGTCGGCTATGGTCTTCATCGCCGAAACCGTCTCTTCCACTGCCTGTCCCCCTTCGCGGGCATCCTCAGCGGATTTGACGGCTATCTTCTCTGTCTGCTGGGCATTGTCCGCGTTCTGGCGGATGTTGGATGCCATCTGCTCCATGGATGACGACGCCTCTTCTGCTGCTGAAGCCTGCTCGGAAGCCCCCTGGGACATCTGTTCCGCCGTGGAGCTCATCTGTTCGCTGCCCGCTGCAACATTGTCCGCTGCGCTGTGGACATCGGCCACAATGGTCCTGAGCTTGTTCATCATGTTTCGCAGGGCCTCTGCCAGCTGTCCAACCTCGTCCTTCTGATTGATGTCGATAGTTGCCGTGAGGTCACCCTCTGACACATGGACCGCCAGGTCGACGCCCTTGCGGATCCCCGATGTGATGATCCTTGCGAAGAGTAAGAATACCACAAAGGCCGCTGCAAAGGAGATAATACCGACCACGAGTATGATATTACGAACGGCATTAGCATGTGCAAGGAACTCTGTGTCAGGAAGGGCAAGCCCGACACTCCAGCCGGAAATTGCCACCGGTGAATAGCCGGCTGTCTTTGCTACACCTTTGAAGACATAGTGCTCAACGCCTGACTGTCCGGAAACCATTTTTTTCGCCAATGATTCCATACCTTCAATGTTTAAAAAATTGAGCTTCAAGATGTTCTCTTTATCCGGGTGGGCAATCACGCGCCCTTCCTTGTCCACCATGAAGGCATAACCTGTCTTGCCGGTCTTGGTGTTGGCTACCAGGTCGCTCAGCATCCCGATGGAGAGGATGTTCGCTATGGCTCCTACAACCTTGCCATCAGTTGAATGAATTGGTGCTGCTATGGGAACGAAGAGTTCGCCGGTGACTTTGTTGACGCCCGGACTACCGATATTTGCACTCCCGGCAAGGGCATCTTTGATGTACTGTCTATCCGAGAAAGAAACACCGATGTACTTATCAACTGAGGCAGCATATGCCTTGCCTTCTCGATCAGTAACATAAACTGCCTGGGAGTTATCTTTCAGTCCATCAGTCTGCCCGAAACGGCTGAGTCTCTGGTTGAGTGCAGCAATGTCTCCCTGGGCACCCTGTATCCCTGCATTTGCTACTGAAACAGCAGCACGGATCGTTTCCGTGCTTATGGAGAGATCCTTCACGACCTTCATCTCCCCTTCCAGGGCATTGTTTACTGCCTGCGAGAGAGATTTAGAGACCCCGGTGAGCTGTTCGTCCTCGATCGTGCTCAGCCCGGTGGAAGCCTTGTTTACTGAGAGATAGCCCACTGTTGTGTTTTGGATCAGAAGGATAACTGATCCGACCAAAATGAGTTTTGTGACAAGCTTCAGATTTTTGAAAAACATTTTTTACCCCCTTGATGGATGTTGAAGGCTGAAATGAGCAAAATGATGAAGGTCGAGTTCTTTCACAGAAAGGCAAACCACATCATCCTTCTTTTTTGTAAGGCCGTTACAATCTTTCCTTGGGACATGAGGGATAATGCCCACTGGTATGAAGCGGTATCGTGAGCTCATCTCATAAACCTCTTTTTGCCGCTGATCATGAAATATCTCCTTTTCAAATTATCTTGTATCAATCCCTGTAAGGATGAAGGAACTGAATGTGTGAGTACCTTCACACTCAACCGGGCTCCCATGTCTTTTTCTTTTTATTATCATCCCCAGTGGTCCTGAGCTCTGCAGTTTGACCTTCAAATACGTCTTTCTCTTTATTTCGAGACTTGAAGTCTTTTACATGGGTGAGGAAACTGGTGGTGACATGATCAATCAAACTCTGAATGGAGATCTTACCGAGTATGGTCCCCAGGACATCACCTTTATAGAGAATGAGATATGTCGGTGTGCCTGTTATTCCATACTTATTCCTAAAGTAGGGGTACATATCTTCTAATGCATAGTAAGTATTCATCTCACCGTGAAAATATCTAGCGACAGACTCCACTTTATTCACATTCTCTATAAATTCCTTATCTTTCCAGATGCATGCAATAAGAGCCGGGAGATCATTTCCAGAAATTGAATCTATGAAATCATGGTCATATGTAGTGAGTAACCTTGCCAGCATAAAATTTGCTCCTCAATCTTTGAACCCAATTTTTCTCATGGCTCTATCAAAGACAAAATACATGCCATGTGAGTCAAGAAAGTGTTGAATCTATAATATTAATATTAATATCAGATAGTTATAGTTAATTTATTTAGATTACATATATGTGTTGACATGTAAAATATGTAAAAATTTACTGGGAGGTTTAATGGGGAATTGTAAAATATTACATTTGATCTATTCTGTTACGATATTGTGATCTTTCATTTTCTGGTAAAGATTCGGACGGCTGATACCAAGTGCTCGTGCCGCTTTAACTTTATTCCAGCCATTATTCACTAATGCATTAAGTATGTCTTCTTTCGTCAACTTCGATTTTTTTATTACAACCGAATCATTGCTATCAAACTGCGCACCGGGACGTGCTTCAAGCTCATGGGGCAAGTTATCAGCATGGATTATAGGTTCTTCACATAAAACAAAGGCATGTTCCAGAACATGTATTAATTCTCTAACATTGCCGGGCCAACCATATTCCATGAAAATATTTTCAACCTCTTGTGTAACGCCGGTAATATGTTTATTGAACTGATTATTGAAGATCGAGATGTAATAATCCACGAGAATAGGTATATCATCCCGCCGTTCTTTCAGGGAAGGCATATGGATTTCCACAACCTTGAGACGGTAATAGAGATCTTCCCGGAACTCCCCCAGGCTTACCTTTTCCTTCAGGTCTTTGTTGGTGGCCGTTATTATTCTTGCGTCCATCTTGATGGTGGTGGAATCCCCAACCCGCTCGAACTCTTTCGTCTCAAGAACCCTCAGAAGCTTGAGCTGTATCCTCTGCGAAATATCTCCTATCTCATCAAGGAATATGGTGCCATGGTTGGCAAGCTGGAAGCGCCCGATTTTATCTGCTACTGCACCGGTAAAGGCCCCTTTCACATGTCCGAAGAGTTCGCTTTCAAGAAGATTATCTGAGAGTGCTGAGCAATTTACTGCAATAAATGGTTTATTTGCACGCGCGCCCGACTGGTGAATTTCCCTGGCCACAAGCTCCTTGCCTGTACCGCTTGGGCCGGTAATTAGAACTGTTGTTTCTATATCCTTTAAGTGCTCAATCAGGTTGTAGATTCCCTGGATCTTCTTGCTCTTCCCGATAATGCTCTTGAACTGACGCCTTTCCATCAATTCTTTTTCAAGATGAGAGAGACGTGTGATATCCCTGATGGTCATAACAGAACCGATCCGGTTTTCTTTTCGATCTTTCAATGGTGAGATATTCAGCATGACTATCTGTTGCGGTCGCTGGGCATGATCACATTCGATCCTATACTCATAGATGGATTCACCTTTTGTTAGCGCATTTTGGAGCGTGCTCCAGCACTTGAGACTACAGTTGCGTATCAACTCCATGGGATTCTGCCCGACCTTTTGTCCTGGTGTAAATGAACAGGTTGCAGTGAAAGCATCGTTGTAGTGAAGGATGTTCATGTACTGATCCACTGATATGATGGCTTCTTCCACACTCATAAAGATGGCTTCTAGATGAGAACGATACTCGTCGATCTCCTTTTCGATGATTACCTTTTCGTCAAGAAGGGCTTTATGCTGGATGGCATGTTTGGTTACCCGGATAAGCGTATCTTTGTGGATCGGCTTAGGCAGGTAATCAAATGCACCGAGTCTGACCGAATCGGCTGCGGTATTTATATTGGGCTCCCCGGTTATCATAATAACTGGCGAGCGAAGCCCTCTCATCCTGATCTCTTTGAGGATGTCGATTCCCGAATAATTGCCGAGGATAATATCTGAAAAAATGACATGAAAATTTTTCGTGTCGATAAGATCAAAGGCGGATTTAAAATCTTTTGCTGTGCTTACCCGGTAACCTTCGGAATTCAGGATTGCCTTGAAGGTTGTACAAATACTCTGATCATCGTCAATGACAAGTATCTCTGCTTTCAGACCCATTCCTCATTGCTCCTTCGGACATCTTGGATGAATCGAACCACACGACCATAGTCACCGCTCTATCCAAGTGTTTAGATCTTGCTGCAATCATTTTACCATATTCAGAACCCTGTGGATTGCCTTTGCTATTTTTCTTCGGGAGAATGGTTTATGGATAATTTCTTTAATACCCGAAGAAGATGCACCTTGAGAATCAAATATTTCACTGTAACCAGTAATAACTATGACAGGTATATCGTGTCTGACCTTCAGTATCTCCAAAGCCAGCTGATCACCTCTCATTTCCGGCATGGTCTGATCTGTAATCACGACATCAAACACGCAAGGATCATTACAGAATGCTTTGAAGGCTTCGGTACTCGAAGTATAAGTAGTTACTGAGTAACCGATTTCCTCGAGCATGATTTTACCAAATTCGGTGATAGCTACTTCGTCGTCCACCAGAAGAATACTCTCCCCGTTGCCTTCCGGAATTAACTCCGGATCGTTTGTTTCTTCCACAACATCGATGCCGAACTGGGGCAAGAATACTTCAAAGACGCTCCCTGATCCGGGATTACTGGTTACGGAAATGGCCCCACCAAGGTTCTTGACGATTCCATGAACGATAGAAAGCCCGAGTCCTGTCCCGTGTCCCTTTTCCTTTGTAGTGAAGAATGGATCGAAGATGCGATGAATAATGGACTCATCCATGCCGCACCCGGTATCCCTTATTTCAAGCTTTACATAGGCACCTTCGACCAGATCAGGGTTGACCAGAGAGATCTCATTGCCGAGGATCACCTTGTTCAAAGAAATAGTAAGGGTTCCATGCGTGTTCTGCATGGCATGGTACGCATTGGCACATAGATTCATAACCACCTGGTGGATTTCGGTAGGATCAGCAAGGACGGAACCGGAATCGAGGTCAATATCCTGCTCGATGAGAATAGTGGATGGTATGGCAGATCTTAGGAGTCTTACGACTTCTCTGACAATGAGGTGTACAGCAAGCGGTCTTTGCTTAACATCCACCTGCCTGCTGAAGGTAAGGATCTGCTTCACCAGATCCTTGGCCCGATCGCTTGCCTTAAGCACCTCGTCGATTTTATCACGAGTATGGTTGTCAGGTGGAAGCTCGTCTCGGGCAAGCTCTGAAAACCCTATGATAGCTGAAAGAATATTATTGAAATCATGGGCAATGCCGCCTGCTAAGGTTCCGATTGACTCCAATTTCTGGGCCTGGGCGAGCTGCATCTCGAGCCTTTTTTTCTCTTCAGCCGCCTTCTTGCGCTCGGTGATGTCGCGTGTAATTCCCAATAATCCGATAAGTTTCTTTTCTTCGTTTCTCAAAAGGGTAAACGTCGTTTCCGACCAGATGGTGGAGCCATCCTTTCGGATCATCTCCAGCTCCAGAGCCCGTTTTCTCCCCAACTCCCCCGATTTTTCTGATTCCAGCTCCTGTTCTTCCTGAAAGGCTGTCATGGCCTCTTCCAGAGAGGCGCCTGTCAGGATCTCGGACAATGTATGGGTCATGACCTCATCCACTGTGTAACCATGAATCCGCTCAACGGAAGGGCTTACGTAGGTAAAGCGGAGATTCATATCCATGGTGAAGATGATGTCATTGGCATTATCGGTAATCAAGCGGTATCGGGCCTCGCTTTCCTCAAGGGCCTCTTCCGCCCTCCGCTTGTCCGTGATATCACGGATGCACTCGATTGCCCCGACAATTCCCCCTGATGAATCATAGATGGGTTGAGCCCACCCTGAAAGGAATCGTTTCTGCCCCCTGACAACAGGGACATCGGTTTCTCCGATGAGGAGGTCCCCTTTACGCCTGACGTGGTAGTACTTCTTCTCGACTTCTTCCTTGGGCATGAGTACGAGATCAATAAGGATCGGCCGTCTTTCCCCATATAAGGGAATAGCGTACTCGTAATCACCCTTTCCGATCATATCGCCGGCGCTGTAACCGGTCATGCTCTCCATGGCCTTGTTCCAGGCAGTTACTTTGCCCTGCCTGTCGATGGCTAGTGTTGCATCAGGAAGGAACTCCACGATGTCCCAAAGATGCCGCTCGGATTCCTTCAATAATTCTTCTGCCTGTTTACGAAGAGTAATGTCCCGGGCTGATATGATGACCGCGACAACATCACCCTGAGCATCGGTTTCCGGCGCAGCTATACAGTCTATCCAGATGCCGTTAGGCAGTTGGAACTCCAGCCGTTTAACTTCTCCTGTTTCAAATATTTTGTTGTTTATATCTTCCCATAAAATACAGAGCTTTGCAGGGAAACCCATTTCACGAACGGTCTTGCCTATGAAGAGTTCCGGTTTTATACCTGTCTCTCTCTGCACTGCGGGATTCACATACAAGTATCTATATTGACGGTCGAAACGCATGATCGTGTCAACTGAGTTCTCGGCCAGAGCCCTGAACCGCATCTCGCTCTCTTGTAGCACCTCCTCGGAACGTTTGCGTTCAGTGATATCGATGAGGGAGGCTATTCTCACCTTGGTATCTGGGATGATGGCTATATGCAAAAAGATGTCTCTTTTCTCTCCGTTACGATTGATAAACCGGAATTCATAGAATTCAGGGGCATAGCTTGGTTCCATTCTGCGCATTTCATGGTATTGCCTCATTTTCTCCAGATCTTCATGATCAACAAAATCGGTCCAGCTCATCTTCCATTCAAGCTCCTGTCTTGAATACCCGGAGAGCTTCTCAAAATTGGTGTTTGCCAGTAGGATGGTTGTGGTCTCATCAAACAGTGTCGATGCATTTCCCGTGTTTTCAAAGATGGCACGGTAGCGCTCCTCACTCTTCTTGAGCGCCTCATCTGCCTGTTTCCGATCGGTTATGTCGCGGATGATACCGATCGCATGCCATCGCCCTCGGAATTGAAAAGCAGAGAGCGACAGTTCGACCGGAATCTCTGTTTTGTCTTTACGCACTGCTTGAAGCTCAAGCGTCTTGCCGATTGCATTACCCTGACCGGTGTCAAAAAAGTGCTGAAATCCGATTAGGTATGCTCCATGATATCTCTCGGGTGCAATCATCAAGTGAAGGTCTCGCCCAAGGGCCTCAGTTTCATTATATCCGAGTATCTGCTCAGCCGATTTATTCCAGAATGAGATCTTTCCCTGACTGTCAAGCATGATAATGGCGTCTCGTGCTGATATGGTGATGGCACGCAGGGCAGCCTCTCGATCCAGCAAAGCTTCTTCTGCCCATTCGCGTTCGAACACTGAACCTACATGCTCTGCAATCAGTTGACGTGCCTCTCGTAATTC
>DATKLV010000057.1:0-2966 GCA_035542255.1 Desulfomonilia bacterium
TGAGGATGCGCAGTATCAGGATGCTCTTCCGTTCCATCTCTTCGTGGGCAAACATAGTCATCTCTCCAGGATATCGGAACCCTTCTTCCGTATACGGTTACACTGCCACGAGGCGGCCTGTCAACAGGCATCCATAGGATATTCCCGAGATATCTCCGGCTTGTTTATGGAGACATTGAGGGTTGACAACACCATGGCAGGGGCTTAGGGATCGGGTATGGGAGAAATCAGGGACAATGTCGTGAAACTGCTCTCGGAGATACCGCAAGGCATCATCGTGGTGGCTGCCGCCAAATCAAGAAACGCCACGGAGATCCTGGAGGCGATCGAGGCCGGCATAACAGCCGTGGGCGAAAACTATCTCCAGGAATCAAAGATGATGATCGAGACTGTGGGCAAAAAGGCTGCCTGGCATTTCATCGGCCACATCCAGAAGAACAAGGTCAAGCACATCGTGCCGCTGTTCGATATGATCGAGACCGTGGACTCCCTGGAACTGGCTGCCATGATCGGCCAGCACGCCGCCAAACACGGCAGGATCATGCCCGTGCTCATCGAGGTGAACATCGCGCACGAAGAGCAGAAGCACGGCGCCATGCCCGAGGCAGTGCCGGATCTGATAAAGCAGATGAGCAGCCTGCCCGACATCTGGGTCAAGGGGCTCATGACCATGGGGCCCTTTGTGGAAGACCCCGAGGAGCTCAGGCCCTATTTCCGGCAGGCCAGGAAGCTCTTCGAAGAGATCATTGCACTTGATATACCGAATGTGGACATGGAACACCTCTCCATGGGCATGAGCGACTCCTTCCGCATCGCTATTGAAGAGGGGGCCACCATGGTCCGCATAGGCACCAGGATCTTCGGGCAGAGGCCTTACTGAGAGCTGCACTGCTTAATAAAGGATGCATTGTACCGTGCGAATGCATGAACATCTGAACTAAAAACGTCACCCCATCACACCGGCCCTCTCCCCCTGACAGGTGGAGAGGGGGAATCCTTATAATGAATCTTGATGCTTTAATCCCCTCTCCCCATTCTCCATGGGGAGAGGGTCGGGGTGAGGAGTCCCGGAAATCCTTTATGAACCGGAATGGAGTTCATTCCATGGATAATATCGAGCATAGCCCGATATGCGTCGCTCGTAATGACTTTGCTCCACAGCATCTTGGATTATTATTTAATGTCCTTAATATAGTACTGGTTGAAGGAACGGCGGACAACCTCTGTCAGCTACCTTCCGGAGAACGCAACTTTCAAGGAGGACAGGTAATGTCGAATAACTACTACGAGCCAAAGGACCTGGAGGACTTCCCGAACATAACGGAGTATGCATCGGAGCAGGGCAAGAAGTTCTTTGAGTACTATAGCCATGCCACCGGGTCAGGCGTGCTCACGGAACGGGAAAAGGCGCTGATCGCGCTGACGGTCGCTACTGTGCGCCACTGTCCCTACTGCATCGATGCATACACCAACAAGTGCCTCTCCCTCGGTGTTTCCAGCGATGAGATGATGGAGGCCATCCATGTCGGAGCAGCCATGACAGCCGGTGATGTCCTGGCCCATTCCACGCAGATGAGAAAGATCATTAAAAAAAAGGAAATGTAGCATGACGTCTTCCGAACAGATCAGGCTGCTCAATGAGAATCCGTGTAATATATCGTTTCATAAGAGGATCAGATCGCCCCTGTGCGCCGATGCCGTCGACATACTCCAGGTGAATGTGGGCAAGCGGTGCAACCTTTCGTGCAGGCACTGCCATGTCGAAGCAGGTCCCGATCGATTCGAGGTTATGAGCAGGGAGATCTTCGAGAAATGCCTCCACGTGCTCCGCGATCACCGGATCGGGACCATAGACATCACGGGCGGTGCCCCGGAAATGAACTCTGATCTTCCCTGGTTCATCCGGGAGGCTGTCGGATTGAAACGCAGGCTGATGGTCCGTTCGAATCTCGTGATCCTTCTTGAGAAGCCCTATGAGCACTTCATCGACCTCTATGCAGACAACAAGGTTGAGATCATCGCTTCCCTGCCCGATTACCATGAAGAACGTGTGAACAGACAGCGGGGTGAAGGCGCTTTCAAAAAAATCCTTACCGTAATGCGGCTTCTCAATGCGCGGGGCTACGGCAAGCCGGGAAGCGGCCTGGTGCTGGATCTGGTGTACAATCCGGTGGGGACTTTCCTACCCGGGGCACAGCAGGCCCTGGAGCATGAATATAAATCCAGGCTCGAACACGAGCACGGGGTCGTATTCAATACGCTGTACTGCCTTGTCAACTCACCGGTGGGGAGGTATCTCGATTATCTCATGCGGTCGGAGAATTTCGCGGAGTACATGCATGCCCTACATCTATCCTTCAACCCTTCCACTCTGAATTGCCTGATGTGCCGGAATACCATTTCCGTGGGATGGGACGGACTCCTGTATGACTGTGACTTCAATCAGATGCTGGGGCTGACTGTCTCATGTCCGGGTTTGAACCATATCAACAATTTTGAATATGATCGATTGAGAACACGGAAGATAGTAATCGGAAACCACTGCTTTTCATGTACTGCAGGCGCAGGTTCATCCTGCCAGGGGGCGCTAGAGAAGTAGCTTTAGCCTTGCGGTTCGTATGCTCAATCCAATCTACAACTACAACATTGCTCAGATTGACGGTAATTATCTTATTTGTAGTGTCATCCTGAGCGTAGCGAAGGATCTCGTAAGCATTGGTTCATCAGCAGTCAACTGTTGATGCAATTTCTTTATTTATTTTTATTGTTCCTTTCTTTTGGTGCCAAAAGAAAGGAACCTAAAAAAAAGGCGCCCCGAGAACCCGCCATGATCTCGGTGAAGAGGATGATTGCTGATATGAACCCCACGCCGGGGACCGTTCTGAGCAGTCTGATAATCGTACCGTTGTGAGTATTCTGAACATACGTTCTGAGTTCTTTGAGAATAAGGACCGTATGTATGCGAT
>DATKLV010000058.1:0-7326 GCA_035542255.1 Desulfomonilia bacterium
CAGAAACGAAGAACCCCGGGTAAAGCTCATCGGGGTGACCACACCGGTCGATGAGATAACCTCCCAGGGGGTCACGATCGAGACCTTGCCTGCATACACAGCCCGGCAGAGCCATGAGTCTGAGGGAACGCATGAAGATGACCTGCGCCTCAATAAAAAACTAATCTCATGGGGCCACCAAACCTGTCTGGAGGCTGTTCAATTCGTCTACTATGTTACCGGGGTGTCCAAATCGTTGGCCGGTCAGTGGACCCGCCACCGGATCGGTATCGGATGGACCTTCCGTTCAACAAGGTATGTCAAGGCCAATAAAAACATGTTTATATACCCGGCATTGGAGTACCTCGATTCCGAAGATCAGGTGAGGGCAGTCTATCAGGCCTATGATCGCGAGCATCAACATGCCATGGATGTCTACGAAGAACTCCAGAAGCTTGGTGTGCGCAATCAGGAGTTGAGGAGGCTCATGCCGGTGGGATGGTCCACGGCTGCTTACGTCTATGTCAATGCCCGATCCCTGAGGCACTTCTTTGAACTACGCCTGGAAAAATCCGCAGAATGGGAGATCAGACGCCTGGCATATCTCATGTTCAATGACGCCATGGGAATTGCCCCGACCCTGTTCGAGGATATCCCGGCCGGTGAAGCAGGTTCACCTGAAAGATAACGCCTTGTAACGGAGGCGATTGGATGAAGGGAGAACTCAAGCCTAGAAAGGATGAGACGTTGGAAGTCCTCTCGGGATGCAACCTGTCCATCCTTCAGAAGAAAAAGGGATACCGGTATTCCCTCGATGCATATCTGCTCGGTGCCTTTGTCGAGGAGGCCCCAGGGACAGAGGTGCTTGAGATTGGATCAGGATGCGGTGTGGTTTCCCTACTGCTCGGTGCAATGAAAGGCCTTAGGATAACCGGCGTAGAGATCCAGGACGATATGGCTGATATGTCAAGGCGTTCCATCGAGTATGCAAACCTGTCTGACAAGATAAGGATCAGCTGCGGCGATATCAGAGAGCATACCGGCCCCAAGGTCGATGTAATAGTGACGAACCCGCCCTACAGGCCCCTTGCCGCCGGCAGGATTAACCCCGACAGATCAAAGGCTATGGCACGGCATGAGATTGCTTTGGACCTTGACACCCTGCTCATGAAATCCAACCAGCTCCTGCGTCCGCTCGGCAGATTTTACATTGTATACCCGGTTTGGAGGATACCTGACCTCATCTGTGCCATGCGTTCCCATAGAATTGAGCCCAAACGGATGAGGTTCGTCTATACCTCTGCAGCCGGATCATCAGAGATATGCCTTATGTGCGGCATTCTCGGCGGGGGCAGGGAATTTACCCTTGAAAGCCCGTTAATGATATTCAACGAAGACGGTACCTACCACAGGGAGATGGAGATGGTGTTTCAGGGCCAGACGCTCCAGAAAAAGCCATTGACCTGAATATACGATACATGAGAAAGGAATAGCCACCGCAGGAATAGCGTGAAAGGATTCAGGATGAAGGTTGAAGTGACGCAAGTTGACAGCATGAAAAAACAGATGAAGGTATTTGTCCCGAAAGAGGAAGTAAAAACGATAACAGAAGAGATCTACAGGGACATTACCCAGGGGGTCGCGATAAAGGGCTTCAGGAAGGGTAAGGCCCCGAGACATGTTATCAAGATGTATTACCATGACTATATTGTAGACGAGCTCTCACGCAAGCTTGTCCGTGAGAAATTTGAAGAGGCGGCAAAGGAGCAGAACCTATTTGTCGTGTCGGTCCCCGAGTTTGAAAACGATCCACCCAATGAGAATGAAGATTTCACCTTTTCCGCGAAGTTCGAGGTAAAACCGGAAATAATTCTCCAGGCATATACCGGCTTTGAGTTGAAAAAACCGAAAATAGCTGTCGAGGAAAAGAACATCGATGACGTCATGACCAGATTGCAGGAGACCTATGCCTCGGTAAAGGATGTGGAAGAGGCTGGATATGAGATAAAGAGAGGTGACTACGCCATCGTCAACCTAACCTGTGAGGAAAACGACAAGCTGAACCGTGATAAGATCACTGTGGAAGCCGGTGTGAGGAGTGCATTTCCCGGGCTTGAAAATGAAGTAATTGGTCTCAAGGCCGGTGATGTGAAAGAGGTGGACATCGCCTTTCCCGAGACCCATTTTCTTGAAGATATGAGGGGGAAGACCGCCCATTTCAAGGTTCAGGTCCAGGGGGCGAAGATAAGGGAACTGCCCAAGGTTGATGACGAGTTTGCCAAGATGGTTCACCAGGGTGTTCAGAACGTCGATGAACTCAAAAATGCCGTAAGAGATGATCTCATCAAGCGGCTTGAGGCGGATTCCAGGACATACATGGAGAGACAGATATCTGACAAGCTTCTTCAAGGAAATAAATTCGATGTGCCGGAGTCCATGGTAAGGTATCAGGCCATCATGATGCTCCAGGGCATATCACAGAGACTGTCTTCCCAGGGTGTCAGGATGCAGGACGTCTATCCGGACGGCGAGGCCTTGAGGGAAGAGACCATGACCTCTGCAGAGCAACTCGTGAAGACGACGATGCTTATAGAGGCCATAGCAAAGGCTAATGCAATAGAGGCATCAGATGAAGATCTTGAAAAGGAAATCTCCTCTTTAGCCGAAAAGTATAATATGACCCCTGATGCTGTTAAAAAGAGCTTCGAGGAAAGGGGCAGCCTGGAAGAGGTGAGGTTCAGCATACTGGAGCGCAAGGTATATGACTATATTATAGCCAATTCCACCATCGTGGAAGTGGACAGGATAGAGGAGAAAAAGGATGACATTGGTTCCGATAGTAGTGGAACAGACAAGTAGAGGTGAACGTTCCTACGATATCTATTCACGGCTGCTCAAAGACAGGATCGTCATGCTGGGCACCGACATCAATGACGATATAGCTAATCTGCTTGTAGCGCAGCTCCTCTTCCTGGAGTCCGAGGATCCTGATAAAGACATCTTCTTTTACATAAACTCACCCGGTGGGTCGGTTACTGCCGGGCTGGCGGTTTATGATACGATCCAGTATATTAAGCCCAAGGTCAGCACTATCTGTGTCGGGCAGGCGGCATCAATGGCTGCCGTCCTCTTGGGTGCAGGTGAAGCGGGTATGCGTTATGCCCTGCCGCATGCGCGAATACTCATCCATCAGCCTTTGGGAGGTGTGCAGGGCCAGGTCACGGACGTCAATATTCAGGTCACAGAGATGCTCAGGCTAAAGGATGCACTCACGAAGATCTTGTCTAAACATACCGGCCAGTCTATAGATAAGGTAGGAACGGATACAGAGCGTGATTTCTTCATGGATGCGACAGAAGCACAGAAGTATGGTATAATAGACCATGTGATATCCAAGAGAACCACCAAGGAGAAAGAAGGGGAGAAGGCGGATGCCAAAAATCAATGACCATTACAGACCCGGTCTGAGGTGCTCTTTCTGCGGAAAATCGCAGGAAGAAGTGCGTAAGCTCATCGCGGGTCCTGATGTCTACATCTGCGATGAGTGCATCGCCCTGTGCAACGAGATCCTTGCTGAAGAGGAAGGGGAATACCGGCATTTCAGCACATCTTCAAACATCCCCAAGCCCTCTGAGATCAAAGAAGTTCTCGATGAATATGTTATCGGCCAGGAGATGACCAAGCGGATCCTGTCCGTGGCTGTACATAACCATTACAAGCGGATCGAATCGAACACCAATATCGGCGGGGTGGAGATCAGCAAGAGTAACATCATGCTTATAGGCCCCACGGGTTCCGGCAAGACACTTTTAGCTCAGACATTGGCGAAGATCCTTGATGTCCCCTTTACCATCGCCGATGCCACCACGCTCACCGAGGCGGGTTATGTCGGCGAGGACGTGGAAAACATCATCGTGAATCTCCTCCAGAATGCCGACTACGACGTGGAGCGCACACAGAAGGGCATCGTGTATATAGACGAGATCGATAAGATCGCCTCCAGGGGCGATAATCCTTCCATCACCCGGGACGTATCGGGTGAAGGAGTGCAGCAGGCCCTGCTCAAGATGATCGAAGGGACCATGGCGTCCATCCCGCCCAAAGGCGGACGAAAGCATCCTCAGCAGGAATTCATCCAGATAGACACGACCAATATCCTGTTTATCTGCGGAGGGGCTTTCATAGGGTTGGACAAGATCATCTCCCAGAGGCTCGATAAGAAAACCATAGGCTTCGTCGCCGAGATCTCAGGAAAGAAAGAACGCGACATCGGCGAGATCCTCAAGAATGTCCAACCCGAAGACCTCATCAAGTTCGGCATGATTCCGGAGTTTGTCGGCCGTATGCCCGTAGTTTCTACACTCCATGAGCTCGATGAAGACGCCCTCATCACTATCCTGGTCGAGCCGAAGAATGCTCTGGTGAAACAGTATCAGGCCCTACTGAAGCTCGAAGGGGTAGACCTCACCTTTACCAAGGACGCGCTTAAGGCAGTCGCCACTGAGGCCATGAAACGCAAGTCCGGTGCAAGAGGCCTCAGATCAATCATGGAAGGCATCATGCTCGACATCATGTACGAGATCCCTGACATGGAAGGTGTCAAGGAGTGCATCATCAGTCAGGATGTGGTGTTGAAGGGGAAGCCGCCCATAATCGTCTACGAGAGAAAAACATCTCAGGCGTGAATTTTTAAGCTATGAAGATCGAGGCATCCGAGCATGTCTTTCCACTGCTGTCCCTGAAGGATATTGTTGTATTTCCCCATACCATTATCCCTTTGTTCATAGAGAACGAGAAGACCGCCAAGGTTGTGAACTCTGCCTTCGAAAGCAAAGAAGACATCCTCGTATGCTGCAGAAAACAATTTGCCCCCGAAGAACCACAAAAGGAGGGCTTATACACGGTGGGTGTCTCTGCCGCCATCCTTCAGCTGCTGCGGCTTCCCAACGGCTCCATTAAGGTATTCATCGAAGGAAAGAACAGACAGCTCATCAAAAATGTTCTCTATGATGAAGACCAGCCGTTGGCCGACACTGATCAATTTGTCGAGTTTATATCCGATGAGCACGAGGCCGAAGCCTTGAGACGGCTCGTGGTTGAATCATTCAAGGAATATTGCGAGCTCTACGGCATCGATATAGCTTCCGATGTTGTTGAAAAAATGGAATGTCAGAACGATCCCGGAATGGTTTCGGATATCGTGGTTTCCTATACCTCACTCAAGACAGAAAAGAAGCAGGAGATCCTGGAAAACAATCACATCGAATCCCGGCTTGAGAGGGTATATGAATATCTCCAGTCGGAGATAGATATTGCCAGGATTCAGGAGAGCATGAGGGAGCAGGCACGGCAGAAAACTTCTTCTATGAAAAGAACTCCTGTATATGAACAGATGCCGCCACAGCGCGTCCCTTTGGAAAATACAGAGGACGAGGTGACATCATTGGAGAAGCAGCTCAAAGGCAAGAACATGCCTTCTTATGCACGGGAAAAGGCATTCACCGACCTCAAACGGTTACGCATGATGCCGCCCATGAGCGCGGAGGCCACAGTCATAAGGAACTATGTGGACTGGTTCCTTGTGCTGCCCTGGAATGAGATCACCGAAGACAAGAAAGATATCAAATATGCCCAGCAGGTCCTTGATGAAGATCATTACGGCCTTGACAAGGTGAAGGTGCGTATCCTTGAATATCTCGCGGTACAGCAGATGGTGGGTACAACCAGAGGTCCTATTCTTTGTCTAGTCGGCCCTCCTGGTGTGGGGAAGACCTCTCTGGGCAAGTCCATTGCCAGAGCGGTCGGAAGGAAGTTTGTACGTGTCTCGTTGGGAGGCGTGCGCGACGAAGCCGAAATCAAAGGTCACAGGCGCACTTACATCGGGGCAATGCCTGGCAAGATCATCCAGGGCATCAGACGTGCAGGGACATCGAACCCGGTTTTCCTTCTGGATGAGGTGGACAAGATGAGCGTGGATTTCCGGGGCGACCCTTCGGCCGCGCTTCTGGAGGCCCTTGACCCCGAACAAAATAATGCCTTCAACGATCATTACCTGGATGCGGATTATGATGTCTCCAAGGTCATGTTTATCACCACTGCCAACACCACTTACACGATTCCGCCTCCTCTGCTCGACCGAATGGAGCTCATCCAACTGGAAGGTTACACTTCGTATGACAAGCTCAAGATAGCCGCCCGTCATATAGTACCAAAGCAGCTCAAGCTCCATGGCCTCGATGGAAAGGGGATTGAATTTTCTTCAAAGGCTCTGGGCACGATCATCCATGAATATACCCGTGAAGCGGGTGTGAGGAACATGGAGAAAGAAATCTCCTCCATCTGCAGGAAACTCGTCAAAGGGATTGTCTCTGGAGATACCCAGGTGCAGACCAAGATTACCGGCAAGAAGGTCCATGATCTCTTAGGTGTGCCCCGGTTCCGTCGCGCCAATTATGAAAAGAAGGATTCTATCGGAGTGGTGAATGGATTGGCCTGGACCGAAGCCGGGGGAGTGCTCCTCAGGGTCGAAACCACGGTGATGCCGGGGAAAGGAAAACTGCTGCTTACAGGAAAAATGGGCGATGTGATGCAGGAATCCGCTCAGGCTGGTATGAGCTACGTGAGGTCACGGGCCGAAGAGCTTGGACTCGATAAGGACTTCTATCAGACCATTGATATCCATATCCATATACCGGAAGGTGCTGTTCCCAAGGATGGTCCGTCCGCAGGCATTACCATGGCCACTTCCATAGTATCCGCCCTTACCGGGAGAAGCGTCAAGAACCAGCTTGCCATGACCGGCGAGCTGACCTTGGGCGGCAGGGTCCTGCCTGTGGGCGGCCTGAAGGAGAAATTGCTCGCTGCAAAAGAGGCAGGTATGCTGAGAGTTCTCATCCCTTTGGAAAATGAGAAAGATCTCCATGAGACCCCCAAGGATATTTTACGGGGAATGCAAGTCGAACTTGTGGAGCATATGGACCAGATAATCGCATCCGCCCTTAACTGAGCTATTGACAGCCATTATAAATGTTGTTACTTTTCGAGAGCACTTGGGCATGGGAAAACAAATATCTTTTATAGGAGGTATGCTTTGACGAAGACAGAATTGATATCCGTTGTGGCAAATAAGGCGGGGATCCCTAAGGCAGCGGCCGAGAAGGCAATAAATGCAACCACAGATGCCATTCAGTCTGCGCTTAAGAAAGGGGACAAGGTCACGTTGGTAGGTTTCGGGACATTCGATGTTGCACAGAGGGCTGCACGGCAGGGTGTCAACCCCAGGACCAGAGAGACTATAAAGATCAAGGCATCCAAAGCACCGCGCTTTAGACCTGGTAAAGCGTTCAA
>DATKLV010000059.1:0-7604 GCA_035542255.1 Desulfomonilia bacterium
GGGGCCCATAGAGAGGGATCTTCACAGGCTGAACCACCCGGTCCTCCTCATATGGGGTGACAGGGACAAATACCTCGATGTAGGGCTGACCCAACATTTCAAAACGAGGATCAAAGACATCAGGATCGAGATCATCGGCGATTGCGGCCACTCCCCGCATGAGGAGAACCCTGACCTGGTAAACCGTCTGATGACAGAGTTCCTGGGTGAGCAACAATACTCTAATCTTTTGCCCCAATCTTAAGATGATAGACAATCACTGTAATAAAAGACTTCTGCGGATCACGCGTCAGCTTTATCAGGATATAATCCTTGCATGTCATGCAAGGTGGTCTTTACTTTTTCTACAAGCGATTCCGGTTTTACAAGCCTGGCCTCGTCACGAAAGGACAAGAGCCATGAAATGAACTCCTTTTCCGAAGAAGCGCTGAAAGTAATCCTGATGGCGCTGTCATCCACCCGCATTATCTTCTGATCAGGGCTCCACATCCTCTCGGATACATAGCGTGCCGAGAGTCCGGTGAACTCAACTTCAACCTGGAAAGAATCGCTCTTGATGATGCCGAAGTTGTGATTATAGATCTGCTCGAAATCATAGTCCCGGGGAAACTCGAAGGTCGTCTCCGTCATCTCCGCCCGCTTCAGCCGGTGTACTGCAAGCAGCGGATCATAGTTTCTTCGTGTATCGTTCTTGCCCGGTTTGCCTGCATACCTGGCGCTCAGGTACATGGTGTCGTTGTGGGAGAAGATCTTCAGCGGCATGATGAGAAAAGTCTTGGACCTGCCGGACACGAGCGAGCGGTAAGATACCTTGCATATCTTCCGGTTCTCCATGGCCTTGAGCAGAGTTTTA
The DNA here is from genome assembly GCA_035542255.1 of Desulfomonilia bacterium. GTDB lineage: Bacteria > Desulfobacterota > Desulfomonilia > UBA1062 > UBA1062 > MWEI01. The sequence continues at coordinate 854 of DATKLV010000059.1, forward strand.
ATGCTCTCTTTGTGAGGGGTGTAATCGATACTGCCCGGCTTATAGGAGGTGAAATGATGCTGCACCTCGCCGGGTATGGGTCCTGCCAGGGCGCGGTTTTTCTCGAGGGCCGTGGACGCCTCGTCAAAGAGGGCATCTCCAAGGAGATGTCTTGCAAATGCCTGGCACATGAGAAGAACGCTCATCTCGATTTCTGTGAGCGCAAGTACGGGAGGGACCTTGCCGGGTTTCCTGAGCCGGTAGTACTTTTGTCTCTCTATAATACTTTCTTCGATCTCAACTCCATACGATCGGCGAATATCATCCATGAGCCTGAGTACGGTCTGCTTTGAGCAGACAAGCATCCTGCTCAATTCCGAGAGCGAGTAGCTCTGCCCCGAAAAGAGAAGTTTGGCAAAGAGTTTGATAATTTTCTCACCATATGATGCATAAGGGCTTATTTTTTCAGGCATAAATTTCTCCTCTCCGTAAAGCGCCATTCCGCAATATGGAACGATGCCATGTTACCATTCATCCAAGCCTGAAGGAAGGAGGGAAATTTCATGCGATCCTGGTACCTGGTCATGATCGGATTCATCGGGGTCATCATTGCGTTGATCCTGCTGATCGGATATTTCAATGACACCACCGATAATAAGTCCGGATCTCTACTCACCTTCGGGAGAACTTCCTGCCCTCAGCAGACATCCGATATGGCAGGCTCTCTGCCTTGGCAGCTCGATGCCGTCAGCATCGGAGCTCCCTGCGATTCTGAAGGGAAAGAGATTCAAGTGAATGCCTATACCCCGGCTCTCTCCAGCCTGGGCAGGCCAATAATACTGCAACACCATGTCATGGGGGACTACCTAAAGGCCCAGGGATGTAACAGTTCCACATAAAAGGTCCTAATACGCACTTAGAGGTTCATCTGGATCAGATGAGGACCTTGTTCCACAAGCGCCTTTGACAGACCTTGGGCCAGCTCTTCCGCCGTGCTCGCAGCAGCAGAGCTCACCCCCATGGACCTGCCCAGACTTACCCAGTCGATCCCGGAAAGATCCGTCATCTTCGCAGCATTCGGCCCGGGTGCAATGACACCATAGCGTGCCAACTCAAGCTTCAATATATCGTAACTCCTGTTGGAATAAATCAGGGTAGTGACGTTCAGGTTTTCTCGCACCTGTGTCCAGAGGGACTGGATGGTGTACATGCCGGCTCCGTCAGCCTGGATATCGATGACAGGCCTGTCGGGACATGCTACCGCCGCTCCGACAGCACAGGCAGGCCCCTGACCCAGAGAACCCCCGGTGAGGGTGAGCAGGGTAAAGGGAGGCACGCCCGCAGTAAGAGGGTAGTATAAGATGCTGTTCGTAATGGATTCATCCACCACAACTACATCTTCAGGCTGAAGAGCGGCTATTACCGAACATGCCTTCTGCCCGCTCAGTTTTCCTGCCGGCATGGCAGGTCGTGACGGTTGAGCAAGGATATCCTTCGTGGCATAGGCCGGGGCCCCGATCATGTCGGCCAGAGAAACGAGGGCCTTGGTGGCGTCCCGGCGTGGATCGGCGAGATGGACCCGCTTTGTCTTTTCATTCAGGAGCCTGCCCGGCACACCGGCATATCCGAAAAATGCAACCGGCTCATCAGCACCCGCAAAGACAAGGGCATCATAATGCGAGAGGAGGTCTACGGCCATTTCAGGGATATAGGGTATCCTGGTCATTTCCGGCAGGCCGGAACCACGTTCCATCCGGGCCGGAAAGCACTCTGCCAGGAGATCACATCCACAGGCATTCCTGATGCGTGCGGCAGTGAGGAGCCCTTCCCTTCTCAATGTTCTGCCGCCGAGTACAAGGGCTGTCTTATTATCCATGCGCAGCACTTCGGCCGCCTCGTCGATTTTAAGGTAGTCAGGTGCCCTGCCCCGGGATTCATCCGGGGATATCTTTTTCTCAACACACGGTGCCATCTGGAGATCATAGGGCACTATCAAAGTTGCCACCTGACATTTAAGCGAGGCTGAGACAGCTTCCACCATATCTGATCCCAGGTTTGAGGATGAAATACAGGTGCGCTGCCAGCCCGATGTGCTCGATGCAATCGATTCGATGTCCATGGCGAGCGGAGGGTCCAGAGGACGGTGCCAGGTTGAATGCTCACCTACAACGACAACGAGGGGGGAGTGAGCCCTGCGGGCATTGTGCAGATTCGATAACCCATTTGCCAGGCCGGGGCCGAGGTGTAGCAGTACCATAGCCGGTTTATCGAGCATCCTCGCATAGCCGTCAGCCGCGCCTGTACATACCCCTTCATACAGGCAAAGCACGGGTCTTATGCCTCCCGGATCATCGAATGCAGCTACCAGCGGGATCTCTGTTGTGCCGGGATTGGCAAAGCACACCTCTATACCGCACTGTTTTGCCGAAAGAATAATCGCCTGTGCTCCGTTCATGATAAACTCCTCATGCCTTAATGGAAGGTTGTTAAAGACACTATGGACCTTTTCATAGATTGTTCACCACCGACTCCGGCTCTTCACCCTTGAGCACCCTTGCAACATTCGCAGCAGCCATGTTCATGATAGCCGCTGCCGCCTCATTACTGACTCCTGCAACATGAGGGGTAAGGATCAGCTTGTCGCTCTGAACTGCAAGCAGCGGATTTTGAGGTGTGATAGGCTCCTCCGAGAAGACATCGATGCCCGCGCCGTTTAATCTGCCCATGCTGACGGCTGAAGCGAGGGCCTTTTCATCCACCACTTCGGCCCGCGCGACATTGATGAGGTATGCACCCTTCTTGATGGCTTGAACAGCCCCCTCATCAATCATATTCCTGGTATTGTCGTTGAGTGGTGTATGAATGCTTATGATGTCCGATCTTCCCAAGAGCTCATGGAGCTCGCAGTATTGTGCCTGGAGTTCCTGTTCGACAGAAGGGTCCTGGCGGAAGATATCATAGTATAAAATGCTGTCCAATTCAAAGGCCTTGATCCTCTTTGAGACCGCCTGTCCTATGCGGCCGAAGCCCACCAAGCCCCACACCTTTCCTTTAAGCTCCATGGGCTTCACCTGCATCTGCTCCCATCTTCCCATCTTCGTGCTGCTGTTCGCATAGAACATATTCCTGATAAGGCAGAGTGCGCAGGCGATGGTATGCTCAGCCACACTCACCGTATTGGCCCCTGCAGTGTTCGCAACCTTGATCCCTTTTCTAGTGCAAGCATCCACGTCTATGTGTGTATATCCCGCACTGGGCTGTTGTATGAGTTTCACCTTCAGGGCAGCACTGACGATGTCCTCTGTGATCCACTTTTTGAAGGTGTAATCACCGAACACCACATCAGCCTTTGACATGGCGATCTTCATCTCATCATCAGACATCTCATGACCATACATGACATCAAAGTCCGGCACGTCCGCAGTCTGCAGGATAAAGGCTTTTACAAGTTCAGCAGGCAGGGGCGCCAGCGACAACACTTTCATTGCCATATTAATCCTCCTCACGTTTCAACTCGAGAGATTGAATGTTGAGAGAGCCAAGCACCTGAAAATGCATCTCACATTCCTGTTCCCTTATATTTGTCTTTTGATTCTTATAATGCAACCCCTTACAGACATGCCCCGAAAGGGTCATGTTTTTTATTTTTCAAAAACTGCATGCATGATACAGGTGATTGTGGAGAGTTGGATATGATAACCCATACCACTATAGAAACCGAAGCAGCCCGTCTGGCCGATGAGGTCATAGCACTCCGCAGGGATTTTCACAGGCACCCGGAGCTGGGTTTAGAAGAAATGAGGACGTCTTCGCTCATATCGCGATACCTCCTTGATCTTGGGTTGGAGGTAAAAACCGGGATCGGCGGAACCGGTGTGATTGGATTATTAAAGGGCAGCAGGCCGGGGAAGACCGTTATGCTGAGGGCCGATATGGATGCACTTCCCATACAGGAGTTAAATGAGGTGGACTATCGTTCGGTCAATCCCGGGGTTATGCATGCATGCGGACATGACGGACATATGGCTGTCCTGCTGGGGACAGCAAAACTCCTGAGCCGAATGCGTCATTCACTCAGCGGTCGGGTGAAATTCGTCTTTCAACCTGCTGAGGAGAACCTCGGTGGTGCACGATTAATGATTGAACAGGGCGTCCTGCAGGACCCGCAAGTCGATGCAGCCTTCGGCCTGCACCTTATCAGTCTGTTGCCCACCGGTTACATCGGCTGTCGCGAAGGCGCCTTCATGGCTTCCATCGACATCTTTACCATCAGGGTTTTCGGACGCGCCGGTCATTCTGCATTGCCGGTAGGTTCGGTGGACGCCATCAGCCTAAGTGCCGAGGTCGTCTTGAATCTGCAGAATCACATAAAAGGCATCTTACCCGAAGATTGCCCCATCGTGGTCAATATCGGCACGTTTCATGGCGGCACTGCACCCAATATTGTAACAGACAGGGTCGAGCTCACCGGGACAGTGAGGGCTCTTGACGAAGGCGTGCGCTCGTCCATCAAGGGCCTGATGGACGAATTTCTCAGAAAAACAGTCATTGATAATTCCGGCACCTACGAACTTGAATACGCGCAGGGTTATCCTGTAACAGTGAACGACGAGGCTATGACTGCCTTTGTCAGAAGGATCGCCGCCGATATCGTGGATTCATCACATGTCATCGATATGCCTCCCGCCATGGCGAGTGAGGATATGTCATTTTACCTGAAAGAGGTTCCCGGTTGCTTTTTCTTTGTGGGAGCAGGCGGAACAGATCCGGTTACGGCCCAGACACATCACAATCCGCATTTCTTCATTGACGAACAGGCACTCGATCTTGGGGTAAGGATGATGGCCTCAATAGCAGCAGATTTCCTGAATACGGCATAAAGCCACCTTTACCGATATATCCGATTCAGACACTACCATAATGAAACTAAAACAATATTATATATCTCTAAATTACTACCTTGCCAGATCACCTCTTACGGAGGATTGCTTATCATATGAAACCGGAACTGACAGAAAACCAGCAGAGGATACTCAAGATTCGTTACCTTAAGAAAGACCCCCATGGCAATATCATAGAAAACCCAGAAGAGATGTTCCGCAGAGTCGCTTTCCATGTCGCCAGGGCTGAACGTGCCTTCGGTGCCAAGGATAGGGAAAGTATTGCTGAAGATTTCTATACAATGCTCTCTGCAATGGATTTCCTGCCAAATTCCCCCACCCTTATGAATGCCGGTCGCGATCTCGGTCAGCTTGCCGCATGTTTCGTGCTCCCGGTGGATGATTCATTGAAATCCATCTTCAATGCGGTCAAATATACGGCAGTCATACATCAGAGCGGAGGCGGTACCGGCTTTTCATTCAGCCATTTGAGACCAAAGAACGATATCGTCCTGAGCACGAGTGGAGTGGCCAGCGGACCGATTTCATTTATGGAAGTATTCAACAAGGCCACCGACATCATCAAGCAGGGCGGAACAAGGCGCGGGGCCAATATGGGTGTTCTCAGAGTGGATCATCCAGACATTGACGAATTCATCGCAGTCAAGAGAGATCCCAAACTTCTGAATAACTTCAACCTCTCGGTTGCCGTAACGGATGCATTCATCGATGCAGTGAAGGAAGACGCCGAGTTTCCCTTGGTCAATCCACGCAGCCACGCTGAGGTGAGAAAGGTGCGTGCTCGAAATATCTTTGACCTGATGGCCCGATGCGCCTGGGAAAACGGCGAGCCCGGCATCCTCTTTCTTGATGAGATTAACCGCCACAACCCTACTCCGCAACTCGGCAGCATCGAGACTACCAATCCTTGCGGCGAACAGCCGCTGCTGGCTTACGAATCATGTACCCTCGGGTCCATCAACCTTGCAAAGATGGTCTCTCATTCCGGTGACGGGACCCGGATCGATTGGAACAAACTCGAGAAGACCGTGCGTCTTGCCGTGAGATTTCTCGATGATGTCGTTGAGGTAAACCGCTATCCCTTGCCGCAGATTAAAAGGCTTACCAAGGGCAACAGGAAGATCGGACTCGGGGTAATGGGTTTCGCGCACCTTCTCATACTGCTTGGTATCCCATACGATTCGGACGAAAGCGTAAAGCTGGGAGGCCGCATCATGCAGTTTATTCAGGAGAACGGTCATGATGCGTCCCGTTATCTGGCCGAAACGAGAGGATCTTTCCCTAACTTCCCGGGGAGCATCTTTGATACAAGAGGCAAATCCCCCATGAGAAACGCCACGGTCACCACCATCGCTCCCACCGGTTCGCTGAGCCTCATCGCCCATTGTTCATCAGGCATCGAGCCGTTGTATGCCATCTATTACACCCGAATCATTCCCGGCGACATCGGGGTGAGCGAGATGGACCCATTATTCCAGAGCATTGGTGATCAGGAGGGATTCCTGAGCCCTGATCTGGTGAGTGCGGTCAAGAAGAAAGGCTCTCTTGGAGATGATGCGCCGGTTCAGGCAAGGATCAAGGCCCTGTTTGCAACAGCCATACAGATTCCTCCTTCCCGACATGTGATGATTCAGGCTGCTTTCCAGGCTCATACGGACAATGCCGTTTCCAAGACGATAAATTTTACTTCTCAGGTTACCCCATCAGAAATAAAAGAGACCTTGCTCCTTGCCCATGAACTGAAATGCAAGGGAATGACCATCTACCGTGACGGCAGCAGGGCCGGACAGATCCTTACCTGCGGGCTCACGAGTACCTGCTGAAAGACCACCTGTAACCTACAGTGACAAAAGAGTTTGTCTAAATACAGC
>DATKLV010000060.1:0-7003 GCA_035542255.1 Desulfomonilia bacterium
AGGCCTGATTGTTTTACATCGACACCCGGGGCAATGTCAAAGGAGCTGCTGAAGATCCTCGTGGGCAACCTCCACAGTGTGTTGGTGTTGATCTTCATCATCTCCCGGTAAATATTCAGGCTCTCGCCGGCAACAAACAGAACCCCTGCGAGCATGAGCCCAAGGGACGTGAAGAGAATAATTTTTTTCATGCGCTTCACAACCCATCTCTATAGGCTGAGGGCATTATCGTGTCAATGATGGGGGATTATGGCGGTTACAATTGCCTCTTCCTCAATACTTCCCGCTGTCTCCTGAAGAGGAACCGGATTATGTCTTCCCTGGTGTCATTATCCAACTGGAGGAACTTCACGGACACAGCATACCGTTTTGCCCGGGTGCTTGTGAGCGCTTTCTGGCGGATGACCTCTCCGACAAGTCTGACAAAGAGTAGAGGCGCCATGGGTAGGATGATACGGATCTCAATGAGATCGCCCATATCAAAGGCCTGAGATGAGATAAACCGTAGCCCGGATGCAGATATGTTGACATCCTTCGGGGAGCTATTCATGAGAGACCTGAAATCCTCTGCAAGGAACATGTGGATCAGGAGGTCGAGCTTCCGATTGACCTCCCAGAGCCCCTGGTTAAGCAATGTCTCCTTCTGGAAAACAGACTCATCGGATCCGGGATATCCATATTTGCCTTTGAGAAATGAATCGATGATGAGTTTGCTGGCACGTATCTGTTCCAATGCTGCAGGCAGCTGCCTGGATTTCTCGCTTGCATGGCAGATAAAGTTGCAACTGTAGTAAACCTTGTCATAAATCCTTACATCCTGCCTTCTCTCATGGCCCGGCGATATATAGCACTCCATGCAGAGCTTAAGCCCTTTGTCCATCCGTTCGATGACCTTGGCCAGTACGGAGTCATGTCCGTCCGATACCTTTATGATTGCGCCGACGGCTGCGTCCAGCCCTTCGTCGGATTCGAAGAGAAATGCATTCTCATCACCCGAATCAGTGATTCTGCCCCGCACTTTCTTTCCATCCGGACCAGCGGCATGGAGCACCGAGCCCAGATCAAGGAGACTGTCAATATTCATCTAAGTTTTCCCAACTAAAGAGAAGCGATATCTTTATAGATCTCTACCCGGTTGCGGCCCTTGCCTTTTGCAAGATAGAGCCCGGTGTCAACCTGTTTTACAAGATCGGACGGCGTTAGTCCATCCCGATATTGGCTGATCCCGATGCTGATGGTAACAGCAAGATTACCCGGGAACCTCGTCTTCTCAACGACGACGCGTATCCTTTCCGCCAGGGGTGAGGCCTTATAGATACCTGTCTGAGGGAGAAGAATCATGAATTCCTCACCGCCGTAACGAAACACCAGATCGCTCTTTCGAAGCCTGCTCTGAAGCCTGTTGGCAAGGGAGCTGAGAACCATATCCCCGGCCTGGTGCCCGTGCTCGTCGTTTACGCGCTTGAAATGATCGATATCGATCATCATGAGGGAGAACGTCGTCTTATAGCGCCGTGCACGATCCCATTCCGCCATGAGGGTCTCGGAAAAGGCACGGTAATTAAGCAATCCGGTGAGGCCATCCCGAAATGCCATGTTCAAGAGGAACTCGTTGTCCAATAATTTAGTGATGGCCGGCGTCAAATAATTGACCCAGTCCCGGAAGATCCCCTCATGCACGCCGGGATTGATGGACAGGACGACCTGTATCTGAGGGCTGCTCATGAGGGAGAAGTCAACCCTCAACGGATTGTAGGGGGCCTGCCCTCCGGCCAGCACCCGGGAATATGAGTACCGCTCGGACTTGAGCACGCGTAAGGCATCGTAATCGCCACCGTCTTTCCCTTCAAGCACCGAGTATGCATGCAGCTCCAGGCCCTGGGTGCCGGTATAAATGGCAGGTGAAGCCAGAGGAAATGTCTGCCCCATGAGCGAGACGAGATCGCCGAAGGCACTGTGGGCATTATGGCTCGTCAAAATACTCATAATGCTCTCGGTATACAGCCCCAGAGGCTTGTTTCTTGCCTGATCGAATGTTGCCGCATTTCTGCCGGTGGAAGATCTTCCCGCTTCACGTGTGATCATGGTATCTCCTTGCTTAAGGTTCTCACATAACAATCAGACTTCATGCAAAGTATGTGCCTTGATTAATCACACGCCTTGATATATGTTGGAAACCCATGAAGAAAGACAAGATCGATATCAGGTGGCACGGGAGAGGCGGACAAGGTGCCATAACCGCGGCAAAGATCGTTGCAAAGGCCATGTTTGAAACCGGCTATAAAGGGGTGGTCATGGTGCCGACCTTCGGCACCGAGAGAAGGGGCGCGCCCGTGTTCACCTCGCTGAAGATCTCAAGGGGGAAGATTTATGATCTCTCGCCCATTGTAGAGCCCGACATCATCGTGGTGCTCGACCATGTTCTCCTGGAGGAAGCCGACATTACGAGCGGGCTGAAGGATGAGGGCCTTATCGTCATAAACTCGCCCTGCAGCATCGATGACTACCGGTTTGATGGAAAGAAAGTAGCCATCTGCGATGTGACATCCCTGTCCGTCAAGGCGGGGCTACCCGAAGGGACCATAAATTCAGGCATCCTCGGGGCATTTGCAAAGGCCAGCGGCATCATTGAAATGGCAGCGCTTGGGGAAGCCATCAAGGAAGAGTTCTCGGATCGCAGGCCCGACCAGAATGCCAAGGCTGCCCTGCTGGCATATGAAAACACGATACTCGGGGGATAAAAGTGGGTACACGCCAATACGGCAGGAAAACATCGCATAGCGAACCGGGCCCGGGCGACGGCGGGAGGACCGGATCATGGAGGGTCGCCCGCCCCATACTGGACGAACATGCCTGCATCCCGGCAAAACGGGGGGCCCAGGCGTGCTACATGTGCTGGCTCTACTGCCCCGACGGGGTGATCAGCAGGACTATACCTCCGAAGATCGACTATGAATACTGCAAGGGGTGCGGGATCTGCGCCGAGGAATGTCCCACCAAGGCCATCTCCATGGTGGAAGAGTCCTGCTTCATCCGGTCCGAAGAGAGGAAGCCGTAAAGATGCATATCATCGAATCGGGTAATGTGGCTGCCGCACTCGGGGTGAAGCTTTCACGGGCCCAGGTGATCGCGGCATATCCCATCACTCCGCAGACACCACTCACGGAAAAACTCTCGGAAATCATCGAGATGGGCGAGATGGACGCGCAATATGTACCGGTGGAAAGCGAGCACAGTGCGCTGGCGGTATGCATTGCAGCCTCATCCACGGGCGCCAGGGCCTTCACCGCTACCAGCGCCAACGGCCTTCTGTACATGCATGAGCAGATCCACTGGGCCGCCGGCGCACGGCTGCCCCTGGTCATGTGCGTGGTGAACAGGGGCGTGGGGTCCCCATGGACCATCTGGAACGACCACCAGGATTCCATCTCCCAGCGGGATACGGGGTGGATACAGATTTACGTCAACGACCACCAGCAGATCATAGATGGCGTCATTAAGGCGTTCAAGCTTGCTGAAGAAGTCATGATCCCGGTCATGCTCTGCTATGACGGCTATATTCTCTCCCATACCTACATGCCGTTTGAGATACCGAACCAGGAACAGGTGGATGCGTTTCTCCCCCCCTATAAACCCGAATATGCCCTTGACCCTATGAGCCCGGCGAACCTCAACACCGTGACGTTGCCGGATGTGAGGCTCGACACCAGGGGCAGGCTCGCCCATGGCTATATGGAAATCAGGTATCTCCTCCAGGAAGACATGATCAAGACCATTGAAGTCATGAATGGCGTGGATAAGCATTATATGGAGCATTTCGGCCGGGGCGGATGCCCCCTGTACGAGACCTATCAGTGCGAGGACGCCCGATTCATCGCCGTGAGCCTGGGGTCGCTCTCATACCACCTGCGCGAGGTCATTGACAGATTGAGGAACGAGGGGATCAAAGCGGGGATCATGAGCGTGCACCTCTACCGGCCGTTTCCTGCAGAGGCCATTGCGGAAGGGCTGGCAAGCGCCGAGGGTGTCATCGTCTTTGAAAAGGCTCTGAGCTACGGATATCAGGGGGCGTTGTGTTCCGATGTCAGATCGGCCCTGTATCCTGCCAACGGGTCACGGAAGAAGAGTCCTTTCGTCCATAACTACATCCTGGGTCTCGGCGGAAGGGAGATCAAGACTTCCGACCTCTATGAGGCCTTCAAGGATTCCTGCCGTAAAGGCCCCAGTGCCGGCAAAGACCTTATGTGGATCGGATTGAAGATCTAAGGAGAGAATGTAAATGCACACCAAGACCACTATCCTCAGCCTGCCTGAAGAAGAATTCGTAAACCCCGGCAACAGGGCCTGCGCAGGCTGTGGCCTGGGCACCTCGTATAGGATTGCGCTCAAAGCACTGGGATGGAACACCATCCTTGTGGTGCCCCCCAGCTGCCTCACGGTTCTCCAGGGACTCTATCCGATAGCAGCAACCAAGCTCCCCTGCCTGAACGTCACCTTTGCATCCACGGCTGCCGCATCCACGGGCATGCTCGCCGCGCTCAAAGCGCTTAATAAACAGGCCATCAAGGTCGTGGCGTGGGCCGGCGACGGCGGTACGAGCGATATCGGCCTCCAGGCGCTTTCCGGTGCTGCGGAGCGCGGCGACAATTTCCTGTTCATCTGTTATGACAATGAAGCATACATGAACACCGGGGTCCAGCGATCGGGTACGACCCCGCAGTGGGCCATCACCGCGAACACACCCATCAAGGGTAAGCTTCAACAGAAAAAGGATGTGCCCGCCATCATGGCAGCACATAATCTTTCCTATGTGGCTACATGCTCGGCATCCTTCCCCCTGGACCTCTATGACAAGGTCGGCAAGGCAGTGACGCTGCCCGGTGTGAAATACATTCATATCCAGATCCCCTGCCCGCCCGGATGGGGATTCGAGCCGCGCTATGCCGTAAAACTGGGTAAACTGGCCGTGGAGACCGGCCTCTTCGAGCTCTATGAAGTAGAGAATTCCCAGTTCAAGCTGACCGGTGCATCCCAGAAGATCGCGGACAAACGCTCGCTTGTACCGGTGGCGGAATATTTCAAGGCCCAGAGCAGATTCAAGCTCATGAAGGCATCCCAGATCGAAGAGATCCAGGAACGGATCAACAAAAAATGGGCCGGCTCTTTCGAAACGGCTGAGGATACCGACGAAGATTAACGCAGAGCCAACTCAAGGTGCGCCCTGTCGAGGTTACCGCCCGACATGATGAGCGCCGCCTTCTTGCCCTTGAGCTTTTCTTTGATCTTCACCGCAGCGATAAGAGATGCCGCCCCTGCGCCCTCGGCAAGGTTGTGAGTGGTGATCAGTGCCATGCGGATGCCCTCCAGGATATCATCCTCGGTGAGCAGCACGACTTCCTTGATATGGTCCTTCATGATCACATATGGGAGTTGGAACACGCTCCTGGCCGCCAGGCCGTCGGCAATTGTGTCGGCATCATCCAGCACCACCCATTCTCCCTGCTCAAGAGACCTGTAGAAGGCAGGGGCCTTGGCCGCCTGCACCCCGATGATCTCCACAGCGGGATTAATGGCCTGGGCGACCTTCAGCAGCGAAGCACAACCGCCTCCCCCGCCGATGGGGCAGACGATCACATCCACGTCGGGCAGATCCTCGAAAATCTCCAGGCCCATGGTGCCGATGCCGTTGAGCATCTCGGGCTCATTGCCCTGCTCCACATAGTAGTAGCCTGCAGCGGCCACCAGTTCGTCGCAATAGAACTGGGCATCATAGAAGTCGTGCCCGTGTACGATTAGTTCGGCGCCGAAGCTCTCTATGATACGGTTTATCTCGGGGTTGTTGTTCTCGGGGACCACGACGGTACACGGGGTGTGGAACCACTGGCCGGCCCATGCCATGGCAAGTCCATGGTTACCCCGGGTGGAGACGAGTATACCGTTGGCTACATCCTCCTTGGGGATGGTCTGAAAGAAATTCAAGGCGCCCCTTATCTTGAAGGAGCCCGTGGGGAGGTGGTTCTCATGCTTTACGAACGCTTCGCATCCGATGATCCTGCTGAGCTCCGAGTAGTAGATGAGGTTTGTTCTGTGGATATACGTACTGATGGCGGATCGGGCCTTGAGGATGTTTTTGATCGTTACGTGCGAGCTCAGTCGTTCGTATTTTTTCAGCATGGCATCACCTACTTTTCTCAGAATCTGTATCCCTGCTTTTTGGGGCGTCCCCTTACCATCTCGATGAACAGCCCTATCACAATACCAAAAACAATGAACAAGCCGCCGATGAAGGTGAAGATGAGCCTGTCCGAGGTCTTCAACCTGCTGTTCTCAGAGGTGAGCACCTCAATCTTCTTGGAACAGTCCTGGGAATCGTGCAGCAGCTTGTCATAACCCTGCTTAAGCCCTGTGCAGTCGCTGAATGCGATTCCCGGGGGTATGAAGTTACCATGTTGCATCCCTCCCGGAGAAGCGACACCGCCTGTGGTCCGGGCAGATGTGAGTCCCTTGAGACGCATGTTCTCATCCTGGAGGGCTCTGATCCTGTCCTCCATTTGCTTCACGAAAAAGGTCTTGGGCGGCTGGGCGCTCAGGAAACGGCCGGGAACCCATCCTTCAATCCCATCCTTGTTCCTGATCCGGGACCAGCCGTCACCCTGCTCCTCAAGCACCTCTACAAGATCATTGGTGTTTGCCGTGCCCACTGCCTGTGAGGATTCATTCGGGGTGGAACGAAGGGTTATGACGATCCAGTCCCTTACATACATACCCTTGGCGTTAAGATATACCGGAGGCACGAGGATTAAGATCGTACAGATCAGAGCCGCTAAACCTACAACTCCCTTATTCATTACATGACCTCATATCGACACTATATTCTATATTTGTCTCCATAGACTATCGTATAAAACCGCTCCATGCAATACATTCCATCTACGGGAAAGAGGTGAGGAGGTAGATTATTCTCAAGAGCCGCAGGATTCAAGTTCGCGGATGATCTCAGCCA
>DATKLV010000061.1:0-3319 GCA_035542255.1 Desulfomonilia bacterium
ATCCATAAACAAGAAATGCCGTTCCGTTGCCCTTGTAGAGCTCGATCCTCAGGGGACACTCCGCGCCTGGTGGGAGGATAGGATCGAGCACGGAAGAAAATCAGCGCATGTCTCGTTCCATCACATTTCCAGCACCCAGAAGGAGGTCTTTTCAGATGGGATCAAATCCATCGCCTCCCACAATGACCTGATCATCATGGACATCCCTGGGGAGAGCACGGGCAAGCTCCATACCCGTTTTGCCTGTGCCGTCTCTGATCTGGTAATCATACCCATGAGGACATCCACCAATGATGAGGCGGCGTTTGCGGACAACCTCTACCCGATCATCAAGGAGATCATCAAGATCGACCCTAAAAAGAAGGGAAGCTATTATGTGCTCCCATCCTTCACCCATCCCAAGGCGAATACGGAGACTATCATCGGATATTTCTCAGACATACTGCCTCAAAATGTAGGGTGCCTCCATGCCATCTATCCAGATAGATCGGTTTATGAGAATTTCAATCGCGAAGGGTTCACCCTCAAAGAATATGCCTTCTCAGTCGACAAAAACAAAAGGCACCGTAAACAAGCCCTCATGGCTATCAACGACATTGAAGAGATCGCCACGACCATTCTTGCGTTACTGGAGAGCAAACATGTCACTGCCTAAAAAGAGAAAAAAACTTAATGAGAATCAGGCCAGAGAGAAGGAAGCAACAGGCCGCATCCCGGCATCCACCCGGGGCGCCATCCCTGAAATATCGGAAGATGTGACTGAGCCTTCATCTTCGAGGAATCAACAAATGCAAAAGGCCTTCGAAGTCGTCGAACATATCGAGCATACAGATGAAACCACCGGGGGCGGCCTGAATCGTGTCGAAAAAACAGCACATTCACCAGTACAAGAAAGACTCTGTGTCCGTCTAAATTTCGATACCACCCTTTCAGGGGATGCCGGAAAATTCATGAAATACGGGGATGAAACACCGCCTTTTATAGAGGTGAGATTAAGGATTCCCTCATTCTTCTGGAAAGTGCCTCTCATAAAAAATTTAACAATGAATCTCATAAGAAGATTCACAAAAGAATAACATCCATTATATTCACTTCAATGCCGTTTTTGAGAAGGTTAAGCTATTTTTTCAAAATGACGAATAATCCCGTAGCCCGCCTCCATTGGATCATCTTGATCATGTATCCATCGAGTCATTGTGTTTTGCCGAGAGAGTTGCTATAAAGCCCTCACTCTATGCATTCAGCGGCTAAAAGTACATGAGCACGAAAACAAGATTTATATTCATATGCACACTGGTTTGGTTTATTGCCGTACTCCCCATTACCAGCGCCTCTCCGGCATCAGAGTCCCTCAACCCATCGGATTACATAAAGCAGATCACCCCATTAAAAGAACAACAACGAGTTATTCCCGAGATCATCAGGGAACTCAAGAAGAACCATTATAAAAAGGTCGCCATAGATGATACGCTCTCGAGCAAGGTATTTGATCGATATCTCTCGGATATCGATCCTTCACACATGTATTTTCTTATGGCCGACATTAAAGAGCTCGATCCATTGCGCTACCGCATCGATGATGGTCTCCTGAAAAGTGACATCACCCCGGCATACACCATCTTCAACAGGTATGAAGAAAGGCTCGCGCAGAGACTCGTGTTCATGGTCAGCAGGACGGACACAGGCCTCAAGGATCTTAACCTGGAGAAGAATGAATCTCTCGAAACAAACAGAGAAAATGCACCATGGCCTTCCACTCGTTCCGAACTCGAAGGCCTATGGCTTAAGACGCTGAAGAATGACGTGATCAATATGAGGCTCGAGGGGAAAAACTCATCCGAGATCGCTACTACCCTTTCAAAGCGATATTGGAGCCAACTCAAACGACTCAACCAGACGACAAGTGAGGATGTATTCCAGATGTTCATGAACTCTTTGGCCTCGACCTATGACCCTCATACCGCATATTTCTCCCCACGATCATCCGAGAACTTCAACATAAACATGAGCCTATCCCTCGAAGGGATAGGCGCCATGCTTACCACGGATAACGAGCATACAAAGGTAGTCAGGCTCGTGCCGGCTGGTCCTGCCGATAAATCAAAACAACTCAAGCCGAATGACAGAATCATAGGGGTGGGCCAGGGCCAGGACGGGGAGATCATGGATGTCATAGGGTGGCGGCTTGACGATGTCGTAGACCTTATCCGCGGACCTAAAAATACCATTGTCCGGCTTAAGATCATCCCTGCCGACGCAAGCAATGATCATCAGACCAGGATCGTCAAACTTATCCGGAGTACGGTCCAACTTGAAGACCAGGCTGCCAGCAAGGATGTACTCGATATCTCCCGGGGCGGCCATAATTATAAAATAGGAATAATCCACGTCCCCACCTTCTACCTTGATATCAGGGCCATGCAATCCGACAGTGATGAATACAAGAGTACTACCCGTGATGTGAAACGCCTCCTGAATGAACTCGATGATCTCCATGTGAACGGTGTCATCGTTGATTTGCGGGATAACGGGGGTGGCTCACTGCACGAAGCGAACACCTTAACAGGCCTCTTCATCAAACGAGGACCTACGGTGCAGATACGCTCAGCAGACGGCGTGAACGAGATCCTCTACGACCGTGACAATAAGATCTTCTACTCCGGTCCCATGGCCGTTGTCGTGGGCCGACTGAGTGCGTCGGCTTCCGAGATATTTGCCGGTGCAATCCAGGACTATGGACGCGGGATTATAATCGGAGAAAATACGTTCGGCAAAGGGTCGGTACAAACCCTGCTGTCTCTTTCGCACGGTCAGCTCAAAGTTACAACCTCCAAATTCTACCGCATCTCAGGGGAAAGTACTCAGCATCGCGGGGTAATACCTGATATATTCTATCCGAGTCTCTACGATAAGGACACCATCGGTGAAAGCTCTCTTCATGATGCCATGCCATGGGACGCCATCGCCGGGGTACCCCATTACCTATTTGGGGACATCTCTCCCTACAAGGCTCAACTCCGCTCCATGCACACTGCACGATGCCAGCACGACCCTGACTATCAGTATCTGCTCGGCATGATCAACTATCTCAAAGAGGCACGGGATAAAAAGAAGGTGTCTCTGAAGCTTGCCACAAGACTCCAGGAAAAGAAAAGAACAGAATCTGAAAGGCTCGACCTCGAAAATAAGCTCCGAAAAGCCAAAGGCCAAAAAACCATAACAAGACTTGATCAGTTAAACGAGGACAAGGATAAGGAAGATGCACCGCGGGTCAAGCCTGCCAGGGACGACGCGGAGCTCATTGAAAGCGGCAATATCC
>DATKLV010000062.1:0-7753 GCA_035542255.1 Desulfomonilia bacterium
TTACCTTCGTGAACTTTCCCTCTTCGCTGTCCACTTCCATGGAACCGCCGTGACGCTTGACGATGCCATAGCTCACGGAGAGCCCGAGCCCTACCCCCTTGACCATGGGTTTCTTTGAATAGAACATATCGAAGATCTGGGGCAGGTCGTCCTGGGCGATTCCAACCCCGGTGTCACGGAAAGATACCTTGATCTCCTGACGGTCTTCGGATTCCTGTGTCTGAACATGGAGATCGCCGCCTTCAGGCATTGCCTCTACGGCATTGGTGATGATGTTGATAAAGACCTGCTTAATCTGCTCCGGCACACATTCCAGAGAAAACGACCCCGACGGATTGAAGATGAGCTTTACCATGTTTTCCTCGAGGTATTTCCTGTTGAGGATGAACACCTCCCTCAACACCTCATGGATGTCGACCATCTGCGGCTTGCCTTCATTGGGCAGATAGAAGGTCTTCATGTTCCGAATCAGGTCTGCTATCCGATCGGTTTCCTTGATGGCAAGCCTGACGAACTGGTGATCGATATTCCCCCTCTCGGCGTTGAGAACATGGTTAAGACAACTCCTTATTCCATAGAGCGGATTGTTGATCTCATGCGCGATGCTCGCCGAGAGCTTCCCCATGGCAGCCAGCCGTTCGGTCTGGATGAGAGCGGCCTCCATCCTCTTCTTCCCGGTGAGATCCATGATAATGGTGGAGAACCCGGCGATCTCTCCGGTTTCGTCATGAAGGGCGGTCATGGTGATGCTTGTATCCAGTATGTCGTCCGTCTTGGTCTTCAACCTGATCTCATGATCCTTCACAAGTCCATTGGATCTGACCTCATCTAGCAGGTTTTCAGCCTCTTTGACGCTGTCTTCGAGGGCTAAGATCCGGAGGGCCTTGCCGATGGCCTCATCTTCTTTCCACCCGAATATCATCTGCGCACCCTGGTTCCAGGAAACGATGCCCCCGTTCGCATCGAGCCCTATAATGGCATCAGCACTGTAATGCTCGATGTCGGCCAGGAATTGCAGACGTTTTTTCTTTGCTATGTCATCGCTGATGTCTTTCGCCACGCAGACGGTCTCCACCCTGTTCTTATCACCGATCTTCACCAGGTCAGCCCGGTAGATCTTACGACCTGCAGGCGTTTCAATGGCCAGTTCAAAGGGGTCGTGGCAGGCGCTGGTTTCCATCTTGTCGATAATCTCCCGCAGCTTCTTCTCGGATGCCTCGTCCGCTATGAATGAGCTGCAGTGAATCCCCGAGACCTGTTCAATGCTCATACCCAAGGTCCTGAGTCCCTTGGCGTTCATGTAGAGGATCCTTGCATCACTGTCGAGTGAGAAGATAATGTCGCTCGAGTCCTCGACAATGTTCTTGTAGCGCTCCTCCGACTCGCGCAGCGCCTTGATCTTCTGGCTCACTCCACCCGAGAGGCGCTCATTGAACTCCTGGATCTTGCGGTTTGCATTCTTGAGCTCCTGCTCAGCAACCTTCTGCTGGGTGATGTCCTCGGCGACCATCCCAATGCCCAGCAGTCTACCGTCATCGGCATATTCCATGAAGATCCTGTAAGACAGATGCAGCAAGTCACGTGAGCCCGAATAGATCCTTGCCTCCCCTTCATCCCGGATGGCCTTTTCTTTTGCAAGGGTCTTGATCTTGTCGACAAGCGGCTGATCTTCAGGGTGGATGATATCCCCCCACGGAAGCTCCTTGCCCATGAGCGTCCCGGAAGGGTGCCCGAGAATCCTTTCCGCCTCGGCATTGATATATTCACACCTGCACAGACCATCAAGCCAAACGATCATATCCTTGGCATGCTCGGTGAGTTTGCTCAGCTTTCTCTCCAGGACCTCGACCGCATGTATCTTTTCATCAAGCTGACTCCTGAGTTCTACCGACCTAGCCGCATCTCTATCCTGATGTTCCTCGATTTTGTGATCCATGTCCCTGGCGATACAGAAGACGGCGTTCTCCATTCCCCTGACATCTTTGACGAGGCGGGCCCACACCTTTACCTGGCGGCTCGATCCGTCATGGAGAAGAAGGTTGACCTTGACAGAGCCCGGACCTTCTCCTCTAATCTGGGCATTGAAAGACTGTCGTGCCTTCTCCCGGTCGCTATCTGCAATTATGTCGAACAGTGTCCTGTCCTTGAGTTCATCAAGGCCGTATCCGCACATCTCCTCGAAATGCTTGTTTGCAGCCAGGGGTCTGAGGTCGATATCGGTAACGAAAAGGGCGTCGGTGGAATTATCGAATACGTCTTTATAGAGTGTCTCCGATATGTCCGCGCGCCTCTTGTACTCGTTGAGGCTCACCATGGAGCCCCTCACCTCGAGGGCCTTTTCCACATTCTGCTTGAGCTCGCTCGGCAGGAATGCGCCTTTACGGAGATACCTGAAGACGTTCGATGACATGGCGACGTCCATGGGCCAGTCATCCTCAAAGGCGGTGATCACGATCACCATGATGGATGCATCGAGCTCTCCATGAACCTTCTCCACCAGGGCCTTTCCGTCCATATCAGGCATCCTGAGGTCGGTGATCATGAGGCTGTAGGGTCCCTGCTTGATAGTCTCAATTGCTTCAAGTGGTCCGGGCACCGCGGTTACGTCATAGTCGTATTTGAGGACCTGGTAGAGGTAATTTCTGAAAACAAGGTCGTCTTCAACGATTAAAATCTTATGTTCCATTAGTACTCCTTACCTTCCGGAATCCATACCGTGAAAGTGGAGCCTTCTGCAAGCTTCGTGCTTACGCGTATCACACCCCCGAGGGAATCGACAATCTCTTTTGCAAGAGAGAGACCCAAACCCATACCTGTTTTGAGGGGCCATGCGGTATAGAGGGGGTCGAATATCTTTTTCACCTGTTCTTCACTCATGCCGATGCCGTAATCAACGACGGCGAACTCGATGCCGCCATTGCTCCTCAGCGCCTTTACTTGTACCTTCGAACCCTTTGAAGACGCATTGATGGCATTCATGAGCAGGTTGATGATGACCTGCTCGACGGCTTCGGCCTTCATGCGGACCTGCACCGGCTCAACATCCTTTATGAGCGTTACGCCGGAGGCACTCGCCTGCGCCCCGATAAGCTGGAATATACCCTCTATGAAACCCTCGAGCCCGACCTCGCCTTCCGGGCTCTCCCATTTCCGCGTGAAGGTGAGAAGCTGGTTGACTATCTTGAGAAGGTTCTCAGCGGCGGTGATGATGTTGCCGAGCATGTCAGGCAGGTCCTGGTCCTCTTCATTGCCCCTGAGCACTCTGATCTTGTCTTGTTTGAGATCGTCCCGGATGATGCTGGCAAATCCGTGTATCGCGCCCAGCGGGCTCTTCATATTGTGGGCCATGGATGCAGCCAGGTTGCCCACAACGGACATCTTGGCAAAGGCAAGGGTGCGCTTCTGCTCTTCAAGCTCATAGGTGATGTCCCACAGCGCGAGCAGCGCCCAGTTGTTCACCCGGACAGGCCGTGTCGTTATCCGGTATGACCGCCCGTCATGGTCCCACACCACGTCTTTGGGAGTCCGGGAAACAAGGGCATGCTTGAGCAGCACTGCACCGTTGACGCTCTGGGCCTCAAGCGCGCCGAGGAAGTCTCTGCCCGGGATACCGAGGAGCTCCCTGAGTTCCGAGGACATGGCATTCTCGATGCGGACCTGGTTGTTCTCATCCACGAGGCACAGACCGAAAGTGGATGCATCCATGAGATCCTTGCTCAAGAGCATCAAATCCTCTGTCTTCTGTTTTTCGTGTGATGCGGCCTTCAATGCCTGTCTGAGCAGGTCCTTTTCCTGCTGGAGGGCCGTTTCGGCGTGTATCCGCCTTAAAGACGATGCCACCGCGCCGATCAGTGAAGAGATGAATTCCTGATCATACCCGAGTTCCTGATCGCTTAAGTCAAGATGAACGAACACACCCCAAGGCAGGTTCATGCCGGTTGAGTATCCCCCCTCGATAACCATTGACTTGACCTCATTGTCGCCCACCTTGATGAATCGCGGAGATCCCCCCTCCCTGTGCTCGAACACCAGGTTGTGCTCCCCCAGATTGAAGCCTCCCAGGAAACCCTTGATCAGTCCTGCACGGAACATCGTTTCGGATGCCCGTGCAAGGGCGTCGGAGATCTTCGAGGTGTTGTTCAGTTCCTTCAGGAGCTGAAGCAGAATGTCCGAGCGTTTTCTTGCTATCACCGACTGGATGCTCTGCTGCTGGAGTTTGACCGAGATCTCGGAAAGGCGGATGCTGGCGCGGTTGACAAGGCCGAAAAGGCCGTCGGTCGGTTTTCCGATGCCGAGTTCTTCGCAGATCGCATCGATCTGCTTCGGCACACTCTCCATGAGTCCGTCCAGAACATCGGTAGTCAGCGAAAATTTCTTCAGAAGCGAGGCGGTAACCTGCCGGGGATAGTTGTTGCCCGATGCCCCGACACCGGTCATATGGGCTAATGTGTCGGCGATGTTTACGATGCCGGATATCTTGTACTGTTCATCATCGATGACCTGTACCGGTGCATGGTGGCACCAGATGGCCTCTTCATAGAGGACCGGCAGCTTCCAGTGGGCGAGCACGTCGTGGCCCACATCGGCGTGTGTGACCCCGAGCATCTCCTTTTCGATTTCATCCAGGGGCCTGGTCCCGTCGCGGGCCTTCTCGATGACGGATGCATACTCCTCGCGGCAGGTCAGGTCAAGCACCAGCTTGCCGATGTCATGAAGCAACCCGGCACAGAATGCCTTCCCTCCCATCTGGGGAGAGATCTTCTCAACCATGGCTTCGGCATACAGGGCGCACCCCATGCAGTGTCTCCAGAATTCCTTGCAGTCAAGCACAGGGTCTTTCCTTCGGGGAAACACATTGAGGATGCACAGGCCCAGGGTCAGCGACCTTACCGCTTCCGCACCTATTGCCACCACGGCGTCCTTTACCGTATAAACCTGGCGCGACCTCTTATAAAAGCTTGAATTGGCCAAAGAGAGGATACGCGAAGTCAGCGCCTGGTCTTTCTCGATGAGTCGTGCAATCTTGGAGGCCGACACCTCCTCATCAAGTGCCAGCCTGATAACCGTATCCGCAATCTCCGGAAGCACCGGAACGGTGTTCACATCGATAAAGAGTGATTTCATAAAATATACTCTAAAATATCCTGTAGTTGGATACAAGCACTTTCTCGTGAAGCATCATATGCCCTGATATATCCCCTCGGTAATGCATCGTTAAAACTGTACGAAAATCTGAGATCTTCCAGGGTGCTGCGACGATAGCCGATGAGCTCGGGGATATCTCTGCTGTGAACCTGCAACTCACAGCCGTCTCCGAGCTCGTCTACCATGCGCTGTGCCATCATCCGGTATCCAAATGCGCGGACGAGAAACCCGAAGGACGGATGATAAGGGCCTGCAATCACCCTCAATCCCGGTGATTGAGGAAGGCCCATTCGGAGGATCGTGCAGCCGAGGCCTTCCAGGACGATTGCGGCATACAAAGCCCTTTTCACAGCCTCTTCCAGGGAAAGCGGCCGGTATCCGCCGTTGTTATAAAGCACCTCAAGCCCGGTGCCGGCAAGCACTGTCGTCGGGTATATCCTCGCGGTATCCGGGTGAAGCTCTGCAAGGGCATCCACAGTCTGCTTGAAGCTGGGGGAGTCCTCTCCGGGAAGCCCCGGCATGAGTTGTACGCCAAGCCTCATCCCGGAATCCTTTACCATTTTGCATGCACGGACCGCATCATCTCTTGAATGACCCCTTGAACTGGCTTCGAGCACCCGCTCATCCATGGATTGAATGCCGATCTCAAGTTCCTCGAATCCTGATTCACGCAGACGTCGCACAATGTCCTTCGAGACCATGTCAGGACGAGTGGAGGCCTTGGCTCCTTGAATCATGCCCTGTTCGATCAGCGAGCGTGTTACATCGAGGTAGTTTTCAAAGAGGTTATCATCAATCCCTGTGAATGAGCCTCCGAAAAACCCGAGGATGCATCGTCGAGCGCCTTTCGGCCTGCAACCGGAGATGAATTCATCCGCATATGCTCTGATAGTTTCCGGCGGCATGGGAGTAGCGAACTGCCTCTGATCGCAGAAAACACACCGGTGAGGACATCCCAGGTTCGAAACGAAGACCGGGATGACTAAAGGGGATAATCCAGCAATCTCAATGCCTCCTTGCATGCGAGCTGCGCTGCCTGTTTCTTGTTCTTGCCCTTACCCAAACCTATAATCTTATTCTGAAGCATGACACTCACCTCAAACTCCTTCTCATGCTCCGGGCCCTGCTCGCTGACAACCGAGATCTTCGGCAAAGCCTTGAACTGTGACTGACAGAACTCCAGAAGAAGACTCTTGTAATCGGTAATAGAGATCTCATCAAAGGTACCGAAGGCTTCTTCGTAGTGTTTGTGGACTACCTGGGCCGTTTTTTCATACTTCCCGTCGAGAAAGATGGCCCCGATTATGGCTTCATACGCATCAGCCAGGAGGGATGCTTTCTTCCTGCCGCAGTCCATATCCTCACCTTTGCCCAGATAGAGATATCTTCCAATACCCAGATGACGAGCAATCTTCGATAGCGCCCCTTCACTGATGAGCTCGGCCCGTTTCTTGGTGAGAGGTCCTTCCTTCTCATCGGGAAACAGCAGGAACAGCTTGGCTGTGATTATCGAGTTTATCACAGTGTCGCCCAGAAACTCAAGGCGCTGGTTATCTTTCAGATCCTGATCCTTGTGCTCATTGACATAGGTTGTATGGGTGAGTGCCTCCCGAAGAAGATCTTTTTTTACAAAGGTATAACTCAGGCTTTCTTCAATATTCTCAAGCTCCATGGAGCAGGTTCTCCAGATTGGTCTGATTCAGGTCATCCTGGCTGATCCAATTCGCACCAAGACGGTAGTGGATCGGTGTTATGGAAATCATCCTGTTCCTCAGGCACACGGCATCGGTATCATCACCCTCGTCGATGATCCTTGTCAAGCCGCCCTGCCAGTAATAAATGGTTCCACGAGGGCTCTCACGCCTGACAAACTCATCCACGATCCTGGAATCACCCTGCCGGGTAATCCTGACCCCCTTGATTTCATTCAAAGGGCATGAAGGACAGTTAACGTTCAGGGCGAACGGCAAGGGATTTTTCCGTTGAGCATATCTCATGGCCAGACGTGCGCCAAAGATACTTGCCGCATGATAGTCAGGACTCATGAAATTGTCCGCCGACAGTGCTATTCCGGTGTAGCCCAGAATGAGCGCCTCGGTGGCGGCCGAAACCGTACCCGAATAGAGCACGTTTATGCCGACGTTCTCGCCCCTGTTTATGCCCGAAACCACCACATCCGGCGGCTTCTCCATGATGCACGAGATGCCTAGTTTCACACAGTCTGCAGGGGAGCCCGTGATGCCCCAGCCGTAGAACTCCCCGGAGCGATGGATGGGAATGACCTTCAGCGGGTCCGAAATGGTGATGGCATGCCCCACAGCAGACTGCTCGGTTACCGGGGCGATCACCACCACTTCGCCTATCTTTTCAAGCTTCTGTTTAATGGCAGCAAGGCCTTGGGCATAAATACCATCGTCGTTCGTGAGTAAAAATCGCATAACAGAGATCTTTAATCTTTTGAAGGTCGAGATGCAAGACCCAAGAGGGAATCACCAGAAATTAAGCGTGTGTGTCGATTACTTTTCCGAGGTTCTCCAGCAAATTCACCAGCTGCTGGCCGGAACTCTTCTGCGAATCAAGCACCAGCTTCGTACGGGCCATGTCGAGG
>DATKLV010000063.1:0-5828 GCA_035542255.1 Desulfomonilia bacterium
CATCCCTACGCGGACCAGTGGGGATTCATGACCCGAATAAGGAAGCTGTCTGATTCAGATGTCAGCATGCTGATATCAAAGCTTTGCCACGGGAATGAGCTTGGGGTTCTGAAGAGAGATGATGAAGAAGAGGTTAAACCATGGGAGCCGACCCTGCTCAAATGGACAAATGATGATTTCCCCCAAAAGGTCGAGTTGGTAAGAGCGAACATGCTCTACATCAAGAAATCAGGTATTTCCCAGAGGGCATTGAACGTTTTAAAAAGGTTGGCTGCCTTTAAGAACCCGGAATTTTACAAAGCCCAGTCTATGCGAATATCTACCTATGGAAGAGATAGAATCATTTCATGCTCTGATGAGACATCGGAATACCTGTGTCTACCGAGAGGATGTGAAGCAGATGTGAGAAGCCTGCTCGCTGAAGCTGCTGTTGAAGCGGTTTTGTCTGATTATACAAATTCGGGGAGATCTATCAATGTCTCGTTCAGAGGTGAAACCTTTCAATTCAGGAACTATATACAGAAATCGCCAAGGATGAATTTCGGAACCAATTCATTATCGATGATGTGATTAAAAATTATCAAGAAGGAAGACATTCACTCGTTTTGACTGAAAGAACCGCACATGTTGAATCGCTGGCGAAGATGTTGGGTGAAAAGATATCGGACGTGATGACCTTAACGGGCGGGCGCGGAGTTAAAGAAATGAGAGAGGTGCTTGCAAGGATAACCAATGTACCTGTAGATAAGCATTTAACTCTGGTCGCGACCGGCAGATACATTGGTGAAGGTTTTGACGAGCCTCGTCTGGACACTCTATTTCTAGCTATGCCAATATCGTGGAAAGGAACTTTGCAGCAATATGCAGGGAGACTGCATCGTTTATTTGATAACAAGAAGGAGGTTCGGATTTACGACTACGTCGATATTCACGTAAAGATGCTGGAGAAAATGTACAGTAAAAGGCTTACCGGATATGCATCCATAGGATACTGCTCAAAGGCGGAAACAGTTGGCGATGAATCCGTGAATATCATATTCGACAAGAGCAATTTCCTTCACGTTTACAGTAATGACATAATGAATGCGTCAAGGGAGGTCCTGATCGTAAGCCCATTTGTAACGAAGAAACGTATTCATCAGATGCTGCACTATGTTGGCGCTGCATTGGGAAAAGGTCTTAATGTGATTGTTGTAACAAGACCAGTCTCCGGTTTTGAAGACAAGAACAAACCAACTCAGAAAGATGCTCTGGACTTGCTGGAAAAGGCGGGCATCCAATTGGTTTACAAACCAAACATTCACCAGAAATTTGCAGTCGTGGACCAGAGAATCGTCTGGTATGGCAGTATCAATCTCTTAAGCTTCGGAAGCGCTGAAGAAAGCATCATGAGGCTTGTAAGCCCGAACATTGCTCATGAACTGATCAAAATTCTAAGTTAATCCTCTATCCATATTCAGGGTAAAATAAGGGGTAGATATCGAATGAAAATTAACTTTTAAATCACATGGTTGTAGTAGGTAATGGGGATTTATTAAATCATTACCAATATAACCCATTTAATTTTTTACTTTTTTTGATGGTCGGGAAGCGGGGATTTGAACCCCGGACCCCAGCGTCCCGAACGCTGTGCTCTACCAGGCTGAGCCACTTCCCGAAACCGTGTTTATCTATAGAAAAGATTCATTCACTAAGTCAAGAAACTTCGCGTCACTTTGCTTTGTTCTCAAAGGTTATGAAATCCTCCCTCACGACCCGGTGATCCATCTGGCTTCTCACTTCAAGGGGATATTTTCCATAATTGAACACAAACATATCCTTGCCCAGCCTCTGAAAAGGTATGGAAAGCTCGACCTTAAAGAAGAGTTCACCTTTGTCCTTGCCTGCCTGAAGTGTATCATTCCTGCCGCCGAAACTGATAAAGAGCGGCTTTATCGGCTGCACCTGGACCATCATGGATAAGCCGCCCATGTTCTCTCTATCCCTGCCGGCATAGTAATAAACACCCGGCCACAAAGAAACAAAAGGGGCATTGGGGATTGGGATGTCGAAGGTTAAATCCACGCCCGGCAGAGCCTCTTCATTGTCATGCTCGCCTGAAAGAGGTAGGTAGAAATTCATGTGCCCGGAGAAGTTCGGGTGGTATACCTCAAGGCCCGCACCGAATCTCTCGTGGGAGTGGTTTGCCGTATAATCAAAGAAAAGATTACCGCCGCCGAGCATCAATCCACTGAGCATCGGCTGCCTGCCGCCGATGCCGATGTCAAAGCCCAGCTTCTCTCCCCTGAGGGTGACCATAGGTTGTGAGAACAGTGATGTTTCATCAATTTGGCCGAGGAAAACGAAGGAATCTGCAAAATAACAGGGGTTTGATTGATTTGACACCTTCATCCCTCCCCCTGCCCAGATGAGATCAGGCCCATCGGAAGCATAGAGCATAGATCCGGTAAGGCATATTATGAAACAAACCATCAGGTTCTTCATCGCAACACCTCCTCATTCAATTCTTGATTACCCTGAAAAAACCTTCAGTTATGTTCTCTATCAACAATCCCATGATGGCTTTATGCCGGCACAGATATCTTCTGGCCTTAAAATGGTCAGGGTTTCAGAGTGGAGCATGCCCATGTAATTGATCTGGCTCGTATCGAACGGGGGTATGCTCACCCGTGGGCATATCCTGATGTGCGGCGTGAACAACGAGTTATCCATAAGAAAATACAGCGACATATTCAGACTGCTCATATTGAGGGAATCGATATATCTCATCACTTTCAGGATTCCATCCACCAGTTCTTGCAGTACTTCCCCACTGATATCTTCAGGAGAGACAACATTGTTGAGGATGCCGATGATATCGAAAACCCCCATGGGTGCAAAGGCAACTATCCAAGAGATATACTCGTTGGAGGCGATCAACCGCTCCCCCCTCTCCTTCTCCTCTTCCACGATATCTCGCCAGAAATCGCGACCATATTCATCCTGATAATGGGAAAGCCCGCTGAGGGCGTAGGTATAGTAGTTCGTGGGCGAACTTGAAGCGGAGATCTGTAGATGAGGATGGATAATCGACCCCCCGGCCTGGGGCATATAATTCCAATTCACCGACTGGAAGATCATGTCAGGCTGCTTTATATTCACATCTTTGAGATACTGGAAGCAGCACTCAAAAGAGTCTGTCATGATCGCAGAAGTGAAATCACTCAAACCCATGAAATGCGCACGTGTCATCACGGTGACCGCTCCGTTCTCATCATAGGGGAAGGCATTGGGAACGCACAGTGCCTGACCTCGTGAATACCGCTCCCTGCTTGCAAGGTCCGGGTGGAATTTGGGTGTAACATGATCTATAAGTTCAGGACAGAAGGGGCAGAATTGACGGGAGTTCTCGATGAGATCTGAAAGGTTGGATTTCTTGATCTCTCTCAGTGGAAAATCAAGGATACGGCTTGAATGGCCTGTAAGCGGATCATAACGCACCTCAGAGTAACGTTTTGCTTCTGAATACCCCTGAGAGGGGTCTAAAAATCGTGATATTTTCAATACCTTAACAAATTCCATGAGATATAACATTACACTATGGCAGGCTGTCCGGTCAAGGAGATAAGCCCCCATAACGGGAACGGGTGCTCTCCTGTTAAAGCTATGTTTCCTTGATCATAACCCTGTGTCTCGGTATAATTCCCTGTCATAAACGAGAAAAAATCTCAAGGAGATAGGTCACGGATGGGATGTATCGTCAATAAAATTTTATCAGGAACGGGTGAAGTGGTGGTAATGCTTCCATGAAAGATACCCTGATTGCCAGAAAAAATATGGTTGAAGAGCAGCTCGTCAGCCGCGGTATCAAAGACAAGCGTGTGCTGAATGCCTTTCTGGAGGTACCGCGACACAAGTTTGTGGAGGAATACCTTAAGTACAAAGCATATGATGACTATCCGCTGTCCATCGGTTATGGCCAGACCATATCCCAGCCTTATATGGTCGCCCTCATGACCGAAGCATTAGGCCCAAAACCCGAGGAAAAGATCCTGGAGATCGGAACAGGCTCCGGTTATCAGGCGGCTATACTCTCGCGCCTGTGCTCTGCTGTTTATACCATTGAGCGTATAAGCGCGCTGGCATCCCGTGCCAGGAAAACCCTGGATGAGCTCGGCTACTATAACGTTCACATACGTATTGGAGACGGGACCATGGGCCTGCCCCAGGATGCTCCTTATGACGGAATCATTGTCACCGCGGGCGCCCCGCATGTTCCTGAAGCCCTCACAAACCAGCTCAAGGAGAACGGAAGGCTTCTCATTCCAATCGGAGATCAGAGCATCCAGGATTTAAGACGTTTTACCAGGACCAAGGACGGGGTCGCTGAAGAGTCGCTCGGCGGGTGCAGGTTCGTGAAGCTCATCGGCAAGAACGGATGGCAGGACTGATTGCGCGGTATACGTCCAAAGGCTTGCGGCTAATGGTAAAATATCCCTCCGTATGCCTTATGCCGTGAGCCTTACGACGATTCCTTTCCTTCCCATTTACTGAAATTTTCAAGGATCTTGAGACCCGGGTGCCCGCTCTTTTCCGGATGGAACTGGGTTGCAAACACATTCCCCCGGGAGACCGTTGAAACGAAGTTGATTCCGTATGATGTCCGTGCAACTACATCCTTGTTTTCAGCGGGTTCAGGATAGTAGGAATGCACGAAGTAGAACCAGGCATCACTCATGATACCCTGTAGGAGGGGATGCTCTCTGGTCTTTACCAGAGTATTCCACCCCATGTGCGGGATCTTCTCGCCCATATCGAGGAACTTCCTGACCGTGCCGGGAATGATCCCTAGGCAGACAGCTCCATCTTCTTCACTCATATCGAATATTATCTGCGTGCCGAGGCATATACCAAGAAAGGGTGTACCCCGTGCAATAACCTCTCTTATGGTACGGTCGATTCCGAGCTCGCGTATTGTCTCCATGGCCTTGCCGGCCGCTCCAACACCAGGGAAGATGACACGTTCGGCGCGAAGTATCTCTGAAGAGTCGGCTGTGATGCCACAAGAGATCCCAAGATGTTTAAGTGCTCTCTCAACGGATCTCAGGTTGCCGGCCCTGTAGTCGATGATAGCGATCATGTCATATTAATCCTGGCAGCAATGTGCCACCTACAATGCGATCCATGCCCCGACATAGGCGATGACTAGCCCGGCGAGCAGGGCGATGGAGCCCGCCTTTGTCCTTGTCTCCGCGTTCGTGAGCAGGCCCAGATAGCCCATGACCTTTTCCTGCTGCTGCTCTGATTGATTCAGCATAGGGGTGAGCATACGGAGGGTATCGAGGATCTTGGTAAAGGTTGTCTCCTTTACCAACAGCACGATGCAGCTCGCAATGATGACGATATATCCGTTAAGCATCATGAATGTACCAAGAATGAATCCGGATATGCCTATTTTATGCTGGAGATCATGCGACGGCATCTCTATCTGAATGGGTGCCACGACCTCTTCGTGATGACCTTCGCCACAACTCAGTACCATCATGGAAATTGCCAGCAATACCATGAGAAGACAGGCTTTAAAAATCTTCACAAAAAGGCCTCCGAATTCAATTTGTTGAAAACTATACCCGCAGCTTCCATTTTGTGTCAACTCCCTTTAAAGTTGTTATGGCTTCCATGCCGATCAATATAAAAGACCATACCTGCCAGGAGGGAGACCCACGTGGGTGAGTTTGACGATCTTATAGATGAATTTGTAGCAGAATCAAAAGAGCATATCTCAGACATCGAAGACGATCTCATCAAGATCGAATCCGACATGGAGCATGTGGACCCCGAGGTCATCA
>DATKLV010000064.1:0-10877 GCA_035542255.1 Desulfomonilia bacterium
CCCGCTGTCTTTTTTCATCGCGAGACCAGAGTTATGATGCGGGATTGATGTGAAACAGGTCAGGTTTACTACGATAAAGGCAGGTTTCAAGATCGGTATGGCACCTCTACTGTCAGGCGTCAAGATACTCGACTTCACCTATCTCCTTCCCGGACCTTTTGCAACCATGATCCTTTCGGACCTCGGCGCGGAGGTGCTGCGCGTCGAGTCACACACGAGGATGGACATGGCCAGGCTCGCCCCTCCCTATGTGGATAAAGACGGGACGGTCTCGTGCATGCACGCCTATCTCAACCGCAACAAGAGGTCCATTGCCATGGATCTCAAGTTTTCAGAGAGCATCGCGCTCATCAAAAGACTCATTACGGAAGAGGGCTATGACATCGTGGTCGAGCAGAACCGGCCGGGGGCCATGGGCCGGCTTGGGCTCTCCTACGAGACCTTGTCCGCCATCAAACCAGGACTGATCTACTGCTCCATCACCGGTTACGGCCAGACCGGTCCTCAGAGCGATCGGGCCGGCCACGACATCAACTATCTCGCGCTATCGGGTGTCATGAGCTATTCCGGTTCCCGGGAAAGCGGCCCCTGCCTCATGGGAATCCAGGTGGCGGATGTGGGATCCGGCTCGAACAACGCCGCACTCGGTATCATGGCCGCCGTCATCCACAGGATGAAGACGGGGGAAGGCCAGTATATCGATGTGTCAATGACCGACGGCATGTTCCCCTATCATGTGGTGAGCGGCCTGGGGAGCCTCGTGGGAAGCAGTGAGCCGGGCTACGAGACCGAGATCTTGAACGGCGGTTCCCTCTACGGTTTCTATGAGACAAAAGACGGCAAGTACCTCTCCTTCGGCGGCCTGGAGCCGCAGTTCCTCAGTGCATTCCTGAATACCCTGGGGCTTGGCCGATACATCCCAAGGCTCATGGAACCTGACATAAACGGTGAGATAAAGCAGCAGGTAAAAGAGGTTATCCTTTCCCATGACCTTGCCCACTGGGAGGCTGTTTTCAGGGATGTGGATGCCTGTGTGGACCCGGTGCTGACTGTCCTTGAAGCCGCATCGAGCATGCACGCCCGGGAGCGGGGGCTCATCGTAGAGGTGCCCGGACCCGATGGAATCCCCATCAGGCAGATTGCCCACCCGATCAAATATTCCGGGTTCAAACCTGAATACAACCGTGCAGGCCCTGCCCTGGGCCAGGACACCAGCCATGTCTTGAATGCACTCGGACTGTCCGAGGCTGAAATAACGGATTTGAAGTCAAAGGGAATTGTTTACGGCTCGTAAGTTAACATGAAAGGGGGAATCAAGCAATGGTCGGGATCACAGCGTACGGAGGATACATCCCGCGCTACAGACTGAGCAGGATGATCATCATCCAGAACATGGCATGGTATTTCCCGGTGATCATGGCAGTGGCCGGAGGTGAAAAGGCCATCGCCAACTGGGATGAGGATGCCGTCAGCATGGCCGTGGCAGCGGCCTATGACTGCATGGCCGGCAAGGAAAGGAAGAAACTGGACGGCATCTATCTGGCTTCAACGACAATGCCCTTTGCCGACAGGCTCAACGCAGGCATTGTTGCCGCTGCGCTGAATGTGCCGGAAGACGGGGTGACGAATGCGGATTTCAGCTCCTGTCTCAAGGCGGGCACTACTGCCGCCATAGCGGCCGTCAATGCGGTTCAGTCCGGTGACAAGAGCAATGTGCTCGTGGTGGCATCGGACCAGCGCAGGACAAAGATGGCCACCATGTTCGAGATGTTCTACGGGGATGGTGCCGCAGCACTTCTCTTCGGCAATAAAGATATAATAGCGGAGTTCAAGGGCAGCTACTCCATCTCTTGCGATTTCATCGACCACTACAAGGGCTATGGCAAAGAGTTCGACTATGGATGGGAGGAGCGCTGGGTAAGGGACGAAGGCTATGGTAAAATCATTCCCAATGCCATCAAGGGTTTCTTCAAGAAAACGGGGATGTCCATGGCGGATATCGCGAAGGTCGTCTACCCGTGCTACTTCACCGGGACACACAAGTCCATAGCCAAGGATCTCGGGATAGACGCGTCCAAGCTCCAGGACAACCTGCACGGCAACTGCGGCGACACCGGCACGGCGCACCCGCTGGTCATGTTCGCAGCAGCACTGGAAGATGCCAAGCCCGGCGACAAGCTGCTGCTCGCCGGGTTCGGGCAGGGCTGTGATGTGCTCTGTTTCGAGGCAACCGACAAGATCACGAAATTCAAACCGGCCAGGGGCGTCAAGGGTCACCTGGCTGCCAAGGTGGACTTCACCAATTATCAGAAGTTTACCAAGTTCAGGGATCTCATCGTGGCGGATCTCGGCATCAGGGGAGAGGCGAACCCCAATACATCTCTGAGTGCGCTATGGCGGAAAAAGAAGATGATAATGGGTTTTGTGGGCCTAAAGTGCACCAAGTGCGGTACACCCCAGTTCCCGCCCATGCCCATGTGTGTGAATCCTGCCTGCCACTCAGCAGGCCAGTTCATCGACTATGAGTTCGCGGACAAGCCGGGAAAGGTGGAGATGTTCACGGGGGACCTGCTCTCACCTTCCGTAGACCCCCCTGCCGTTTACGGCATGGTCTCGTTCGACGGAGGTGGAAGGGCATTAGTGGATTTCACTGATTGCGACGTTAACCAGGTCAAGGTGGGCATTCCCATCAAGATGTCCTTCAGGCGAAGGTCCCGGGACCAGATGCGGGGCTTTACCGGGTATTTCTGGAAGGCCGTACCCCAGGTGGCGGGTTGAGGAGGTGAGCCATGGCAAGTGGAATAAAAGATAAAGTAGCCATTCTGGGCATGGGGTGCTCGAAGTTCGGCGAGCGGTGGAACGACAGTCCTGAAGACCTCATGGTGGAGGCCTTTCAGGAATGCATCGCAGATGCCGGAATAAGTAAGAATGAGATCCAGGCTGCGTGGATGGGGGTTTGCTTCGATGAGATCAACGTAGGGAAGAGTGCGCTCTCTGCATCCCTGGCTTTGAGACTGCCCAATATATCGGTGACCAGGGTTGAGAATTTCTGCGCAAGCGGCACGGAATCATTCAGGGGGGCGGTTTATGCAGTTGCCTCGGGGGCCTGTGACATCGCACTGGCCCTAGGTGTCGAGAAGCTCAAGGATATCGGCTACGGGGGCCTGCCCGAGTTCAGCTCTGCGCTAGGCATCGCCAACTCGCTCTGGTTCCCTAACCTTACGGCACCGGGCGGTTTCGCCCTTCTGGCCACCGCTTATGCGGCGAAATACGGGCTCGATATCCAGGAAGTGAAGAAGGCAATGGCCCATATCTCGGTGAAGAGCCACGCCAACGGTGCCTTGAACCCCAAGGCGCATCTGCGCAGGCCGGTCACCGAGGAGCAGGTGTTAATGTCGCCCATGATCGCCTTCCCGCTGGGGCTCTTTGACTGCTGCGGTGTAAGCGACGGTGCGGCATGCGCCATCGTAACCACGCCCGAGATCGCCAAGTCCCTGGGGAAGAAAGACATCATATCGGTCAAGGCGCTCCAGCTGGCGCTCAGCAACGGGACCGAGCTGTGTTTCAACGACTGGGACGGAGCACATTTCGTAACCACCACCAGGGCAAGCAAGGCAGCCTACGAGGAGGCCGGCATCAAGAATCCCAGGGAGGAGATCAGCATGATGGAGGTGCACGACTGCTTCTCCATCACCGAGCTCGTCACCATGGAAGACCTCCATATATCCGAGCGTGGCAAGGCACCCAAGGATGTTATGGACGGCTTCTTCGACCGCGACGGTAAGATCCCGTGCCAGATCGACGGAGGTCTCAAGTGCTTCGGGCATCCCATCGGCGCCTCGGGTTTAAGGATGCTCTATGAGATGTATCTCCAGCTCCTTGGCCGCGCGGACAAGAGACAGCTCAAGGACCCGAAGTATGGTCTGACCCACAATCTCGGAGGGTTTCCCATGATGAATATCTGCAGCATTGCCATTGTCGGCAGATATGGGATTTAGGAGGTTAACTCATGGCAGATCATAGCAAGGTAGGAAAAGAATATTCGGCAGTCAGGTGGGAGGTCGAGCGGGGAAAGATCCGGGAGCTCGTGAGGGCCATCGGTGATCCCGACCCTGTTTATGTGGACAGAAACGCGGCGATGAAAGAGGGATACAAGGATTGCCCGGTATCACCCACGTTCCTCACGGTACCCATGATGTGGTCGTCATCCATGCCCGGGGTCATCACCGATTTGGCCATCAATTTCATGATGGTGCTCCACGGCGAGGAGGAATACGAATACTACCAGGAAATCTATCCGGGTGATGTGATCACTGCTACACCCAAGGTGGCGGCCATCGAGGAGAAGACGAACAAGTCGGGCAAGAAGATGGACATGGTCACCATAGAGCTGCTCTATGTCAACCAGCGGGGCGAGAAGGTCGCAAAGGCCAGGTCGCTGCTCGTAGAGCGCAAGTAGGAGGGTGTCATGGCGAACCAGATATATTTTGAAGACATCAAAGTCGGTACGGAGATGCCCAAGCTCGTCAAGGGCCCCCTGATTAAGCTGCAGCATGTCATCTATGCAGGTGCATCCGGTGATTTCAACCCGCTCCATGTGGATGATGATTTTGCCAAGGCTGTAGGCATGAAGGACGGGGTGATCGCCCATGGCATGCTCATCATGGGTTTTGTGGGACAGGCCATCACCAGCTGGATACCCAAGAAGGATCTCAAGCGATTCGGAGTTAGGTTTGCCGGCATGACCAAGCCGGGCAATACGATCACGGTGACAGGCAAGGTTACGGACAAGAAAACGCAGGGCGGGTTGAACCTCATTACCTGCGAGGTCACGGCTGTCGATGAGACGGGCGATGTGAAGGTGACAGGGAGTTTTGACGCAGCCCTTCCGACAAAGGGCTGATTTTAAGCATACTTCAGGAGGAAAAAATGGCGAAGATTGATTTCACGGGAAGGGTGGCGATCGTGACTGGTGCCGGCGCAGGCCTGGGGAGACAGTATGCCCTGGAGTTGGCAAAGCGTGGTGCCAAGATCGTGGTGAACGACCTCGGCGGAACCCGCGACGGAGTGGGGCACAGCGATGCCGCGGCGAACAAGGTGGTGGATGAGATAAAGGCCCTGGGCGGCCAGGCTGCCCCGAATTATGACAACGTCGCAACGGTCCAGGGCGGGGAGAACATCGTCAAGACCGCCGTCAATGCGTTCGGCAAGGTGGACATACTCATCAACAACGCGGGGATCCTCAGGGACAAGACCTTCAACAAGATGGAGGAGGAAAACTGGGATACGGTTATGGCCGTGCACCTCAGGGGCGCTTACTGCGTATCCAAACCCGCCTTCGTCAATATGAGGGAAAACGGTTATGGCAGGATCATCATGACCACGTCCGGGGCCGGGCTGTTCGGCAATTTCGGGCAGAGCAACTACGCATCCGCCAAGATGGGGCTCATCGGGCTCACCAACGTGATCAAGCTGGAGGGCGCCAAGTACAATATCAAGACCAATGTGATAGTGCCGGTCGCCGCCTCACGTCTCACTGAGGACGTCCTGCCTCCGCAGCTCTTCGAGAAGATGAAGCCCGATTTCATCACCCCTGCGGTGCTCTACATGTGCTCCGATCAGTGCCAGGACTCGGGCATGATCATCAATGCTACGCTGGGCTACTACAGCCGCTCAGCAATCGTTACTGGTCCCGGCGTATTCCTCTCGGACGGCCACAAGGTGCCCGAGCCCGAAGAGGTCATGGATGC
This sequence comes from Desulfomonilia bacterium, assembly GCA_035542255.1. Classification (GTDB taxonomy): domain Bacteria; phylum Desulfobacterota; class Desulfomonilia; order UBA1062; family UBA1062; genus MWEI01. The sequence goes on from DATKLV010000064.1 coordinate 5,751, forward strand.
CTGGGCCAAGATCAAGAGCCTGGAGAACCCGAAATATTTCGATCAGCTCCCGGAGATGTTCGGTGTTCTCGGGCCGCTGCTCCAGTAGCCAGTATATATGTGGAGATTGAGGGATACCCCCTTAATGGGGCCCCTCACCCCAACCCTCTCCCCTGAACGGATGGGGAGAGGGTATGGAACTACCCTCAATATGAAGTAAAGATGTCTTATCCATGATATGAGACATTTTCTAAATGTCATGAGAGAGGCACTGGGATCATGGAAACACTTGGAAATATTTATTGCAGACCATTCGAGGAAGACCCCTCTCCACCTTTCAGGGGGAGAGGGCCGGGGTGAGGGGGGCAATATTTCTCGGCAACTCCGTGTCATCCCGAAATCAGGACCGGTTCGTGCGGAGAAAATGAAGTTCATATTCTGCAGGCAGGAACATGGCGCATGACGCCTCCTCTACGGCTCCGACCGTAATTACGTAGCGCCTGTACCTGGAAAGCTTCTTTATTGTCCCTGCTTCGGCAGGGATTTTTTTTACCTCAGTGCCGCCGAGCTCGATGATGGAAGGGGTGTGCGAATGGCCCCGGAAAAGGACCTTGCAGGGCATGATGGTATCCAGGTCTATGAACGGGTGATTGTCGGTGACGGGCCAGCTCGTGGCAGCAGGCCATTCAAAGGGGGCTGAATGGGCAAAGCACAGATCACCTTGGTTGATCGTGTAAGGGAGTGCCGAGAGATAGGAAAGGACCTCGGAGGAGAGGCTATTTGCATGCGGTCCCTGGTGATTGGTCAGGATGGCATACTCATTGTTGCCCCTTACCGCCCTGACTTTGTGCTCTTTCAGGATCATGAGGGCATCTTCCAGGGCAAGGGGTGCCAGTGAGTCGCAGATGTCGCCCAAGTGGATGATATCTCTCACGCCCATTGCCTCAAGCATGAGGATGGAATCGAGGAGGAGATCGTTTCTCCCATGGCTGTCTGCAATGAGCCCGATGGGTCCGTCCAAAGTTGAGTTCATCCTCTTGGCATATTGAAAAAAATGGCTGTTTGCAAGGGGAATACGGACTCCGACACAACCAAAATTCCCATGCTGCTACCAAGTGACTTCAAAACAAATTCAAAAAAAGAGATTCTTCACTACGTTCAGAGATGACAACAATTAGTATGTTATAGGTTGTCATCCTGAGCAACGCATATCGGGCTATGCTCGATATTATCCAGGGAATGAACTCCATTCCGGTTTATAAAGGATTTCCGGGACCCCTCACCCCGACCCTCTCCCCATGGAAAATGGGGAGAGGGGATTAAAGCATCAAGAATCCTTTAAAGGATTCCCCCTCTCCACCTGTCAGGGGGAGAGGGCCGGGGTGAGGGGGTGATGTTTTTAGTTCGGATGTTCATGCATTCGCACGGCACAATGCATCCTTTTAGTCATGCACACTACTGTCCCAACAGCTCGGCAATGGTCAGAGCCGGCAAGGTGAAGTTGTTGATCAGGAACACCAGACGCCTGTCGTAGTCCTTGTCGAAGAACCTGATCCGGCGAAGCTTCTCCTGGTAGTCCTTGCGGGCATATGTATGTCCTCATAAGTTCTTTCCATGGACAGCAACGGATCTCGCCTGCCTTGGGATGTTCCTTGGCGTATCAAGAGAATCTTTACTTGACAGACAACACCAACGTTAGTATTAAAGGTTAAAGTAAAACTTTAACATATGCCTTCCCGAGGGGGATCCCCATGCCTGATTATGATGTGGTTGTCATCGGTGCCGGAAACGGCGGATTGACTTCGGCAGTCACACTTGCAAAGGCCGGCCGCAAGGTGCTTCTGCTCGAAAGACACAATATACCGGGAGGGTGTGCCACGAGCTTTGTCCGCGGGAGGTTCGAGTTCGAGGTGGCGCTCCACCAGCTCAGCGGCATGGGTTCTGCGGAGAAACCGGGGCCCCTGAGATCGATCCTCGGGGAGATGGGTGTGCTTGACAGGCTCGAATTCGTGGAGATAGAGAGTCTCTACAGGGTTGTCTTCCCGGGCACCTTTGACATCACCCTGAAGGCCGATCGTGAGGGGATCATCAAGGAACTACAGAAAAGGTTCCCCAAAGAGAATGACTCCATAAGAAGATTCTTCGACTTTCTCTATGAGTTCAGCATGCAGCTCATCCAGGGTCTCTTCTTCCGCGACCCGGATATCTCAAAGGAGAAGTACCCGCTCTACTTCAAGTATGCGCTCAAGAACACCCAGGACGTTCTTGACGAATACTTTGAAAGTCCCCTCCTGAAGTCCGTGCTGAGCGTCTACTGGAGCTATGTTGGAGTTCCTCCCAGCAGGCTGGCCTTCGGCGACTTTGCGATCATGCTGTTCGCCTACATCGAGTTCAAGCCCTATCACCTCAAGGGCGGGTCCCAGGCATTGTCCAATGCCCTGCTCGATGTCTTCCTGCAGGAGGGCGGAGAGGTGCGCTTCAACTGCGGGGCGAGGAAGATCGCGGTCAAGGACGGCATGGTGACAGGGGTTCTCACCGAAGGCGGTGAAGAGGTCTCTTCAGGCTACGTGGTTTCCAACGCGAGCACCATCCATACCTTCATCGAGCTCATCGACCGGGAGGAGGTCCCGGCCAGCCAGCTGGAGATGATGAAGAGCTGCACCATCGGGCCCTCGGCGTTCACGGTCTATACCGGTCTCGACTGTGAACCGGCAGAACTCGGCATCCGTGAAACCACGAATTTCATCACTACGAGCCTTGATATGGACAAGGCATTCAGCCTCTGGAAGACCATGGAGAAACAGGGATTGGCGCTGCTCACCTGCTATGATGTCTCCGATCCCGATTTTTCTCCATCGGGCACGTGCCAGGCGGCCATTGTCGCGCTCCAGTACGCCGATCCCTGGTATGCAGTCCCGCCGCACCAGTATGCGGATGCCAAGTACCGTTATGCCGAGGGCATGCTCGACCTGGCGGAAAGGGTATTCCCGGGTTTCCGTGATCATATCGAGGAGGTCGAGGCTGCAACGCCCCTGACACACTTGCGTTATCTGGGACACCCAGGGGGTGCGATATACGGGTTCGAGCAGTTCGCAAAGGATTCCCCCCTCTTCCTTGCCGGCAAATCCCCCATCAAGGGGCTGTATTTTGCCGGCGCATGGGCGGGAAGCGGCGGATTCCAGCCCACCCTGACCTCCGGGAGGTCTTCGGCACGGGCTATCCTCAAGGATATGCGGAAACAGTAGAGGGGGGCGGCTATGGCATTGAAGGATGTGGTTAAGGACATCGAGGGATACCGGGAGATTAGGACCGAGATAGAGATCCTGAAGAAATACGGGGTTGACTACACGGCTCACAGAGGCGTGGTGGATGGCATCATCTCCTCCCTGCACCCGAAGAAGGTTCGCTTGAGGGTCTCGGAGATCCGGCAGGAGACGAATTCCACAAAGACCTTCAGGACCGTGGCACAGGATGGCTTCCTTCCTCCTTTTCAGGCAGGCCAGTACATCAATGTATTCGTGGATGCGGGAGGCGTGAGGACAAGCAGGCCCTACAGCATATCCTCATCCCCCACCCAGCTCGGCTACTACGACATCACGGTACGAAGCATGGAGGACGGCTTTGTATCGAGCTATTTCCTCGAAGAGGTCAAGGTAGGGGATTCATTCGAGAGCACCGCACCATCAGGCAATTTCTGCCACAACCCGCTTTTCCACGGGGAGGACCTTGTGTTTCTTGCCGGGGGCAGCGGCATAACACCGTTCATGAGCATGATAAGGGAGGTTGCGGACCGCGGGCTTTCCAGGCGAATCCACCTCATTTACGGGAGCCGTGACCAAGATGACGTCATATTCCATGATGAGCTGAAGGAAATAACCGGCAGACATGGGAACATCGCGCTGAGCATCGTCATCTCAGATCCGTCTGAAGGGTATCAGGGGGTTACAGGCTTCATCACTGCCGAGCTGATCAAGGATGTTCTCGGTGATCTCTCCGGGAAGATGTTTTACCTCTGCGGACCTGATGTCATGTATTCCTTCTGCCTGAAAGAGCTTGAAAAGCTCGGTATAAAGAAGAGGAAGATCCGTACCGAGGTGTATGGTCCGCCAAAAGATATCACCAGGCAGCCGGGCTGGCCCGGAGACATAGGACGTGAAAAGATGTTCATGGTAAGGCTGAAAGGTGGAAGAAACATTCAGGCAAAGGCTTCCGAGCCCCTGATGGTCTCTCTGGAGAGGGCGGGTCTTCCGATCCCGGCGCTCTGCAGGTCAGGCGAGTGCAGTCTGTGCCGGACCAAGCTGCTGTCGGGCAGGGTATTCCAGCCCGATGGGGTCAGATTGAGGAAGTCGGACAGGGTCTTCGGCTATATCCACCCCTGCATGGCATATCCGTTGTCCGACCTGGAGATCCTGCTGTGATCATGTACCCCTGAGGTTTATCCTTGGGGGTGATGAGGGATGAACGGCATTGAATTTCAGGGTCGTTCATCAATATTTTCCGTAAATCAAAACAGTTGTTTCCCATAAGGCTTTCATTGGCCCAGAGCGGCCTTGATTTGTGTCGTACGATGCGATAATGAAGACAAGATCTGAAATGTGGTGGTCATTCATCTATGGGTGCGAAATGTCAATTCACCACAGTATGCGGAGCTATGTCTAAATCTCGGGAGGTTTTCAATTTATGCAGTTTATCGACTTAGAGTACCAGCAGAAGCGGATCCATGAGAAGATCATGGGGAACATCAAGACTGTGCTATCGCACGGTCAATACATTCTGGGCCCGGAGATCAGGGAGCTTGAGAAAAAGCTCGCCTCTTTTGTGGGGGCAGTGCATGCAATTTCATGCGCATCGGGCACGGATGCCCTCCTGATGGCGCTGATGGCATCCTGTGTGGGCCCCGGAGACGCCGTTTTCACTACACCGTTTACGTTTGTCGCAACCGCAGAGGTCATCTCATTACTGGGGGCAACCCCCGTATTCGTGGATATCGACCCCCGCACGTTCAATATCGACCCGGATAAGCTTGAAGATGCGATATCCGCACTCGAGAGTCGTGATGAAAAGAAACACTGTCTGCCGAAAGGATACGAGAAGGCCGCTCCCAAAGGGATCATTGCAGTGGACCTTTTCGGTCAGCCGGCGGATTAC
>DATKLV010000065.1:0-19681 GCA_035542255.1 Desulfomonilia bacterium
AGACGCTCGCATTTTTCTGGGCATATTTTTTTGCCATGTCCAGGTCGCCGTTTCCCAGAGCCGGAAGCCCGCAGCAGGTTTGCCGCGGCATTACGACCCGGCAGCCCATGGATGCCAGGAGGTCCCTGGTCTTCCTGCCGATATCGGGACGGTTGAAGGCCAGGTGACATCCGTAAAAGAAGCAGACCTTCCTGCCCTTACCCTTTCTCCTCCTGCCCCTCTCAAGATTGATGAAGCGGAATTCAGGCAGATCGGGGGTGCGGGACACCCCTAAAATGTGAAGAATGGTCTTGGTAGCATTCCATGACGAGGTCTTATTGGCAAGCGGGGCCAGGGTCGAGCCGATGGCGTTCAGGTGGTATGCATTGGCGAACAGATGGGCGGTGAACGGGCTTATGTGCTCCGCTCCGAACTTGAGCTGCGCCTTCAGAATGATCTCGGCCACCTCGACCCCGTATGGGCATGCCACCTGGCACCTCCTGCACTGGCTGCAATACTTCACCCATTGATCCACCGACCTTTCTCCGTCGAGGCGAAAGCGCTGGGCATCGGGGCCCGACTGTTTGGGGCCGGGAAAACGGGGCTCCACCTTGTAAACCGGGCAGTTCTCCACACAGATGGTGCACCGTACACAATGCTCAAAGGTCATATGAGCATCCTCTCGCACATCTTGGCCGCCTTCAGCCCCGTGGACAATGCCAGGCCGTGTCCGCAGTGGGTCTTCATGATCTCGCTTCCCGCCAGGATACTTCCGCACACGAAGAGGTTTTCTGCGGTTGCATACCTGGGCCTGAAGGATGAATCCACCTCGATGCCCGCCTCTTCGATAGGGTGGCCGGCGGTAAAAAAGTCGTTTTTGAACCAGTCCTTTCTGGCACCTGGTGTATGGACGGGGATGTCGAACACGGTCTCACGAACCGAGTCCCGGGATGCAAAGAGGCCGCCGCTCACAAAGGAACCTGTCGCCAGGATGAACGTCCTTCCCTGTACCCGTGTGGCCCTGCCCGATGTCGCCAGGGTCACTGCCTCTACGAGGGTTCCGTGACGCTCCACGCTACTGATGGGCATGCCCCAGAATATATCACCCCGCAATGACTGGAGGGCTGCCTTGAGAGCCCTGAACAGCCTGAGCCCGGGGATGGACGGCGGCAGTGTCGGGATCTCAAACACCTCCCTGCCTATGCGTGAAGTTATTTCTTCCATTATTGCCACAGGATTATTGACGCCCAGGACAGCAGGAAGCGCCACCTTTCCCGGAGGGAGCTCAAGCCCTGCAAGCCACGATGCGAACTCCTGTGCAAACCCTTTTTCCTCAAACCGGGCTGCAATGGCCAGGGTCGAGGAAACCCCCGCATCATAGAGGGAAAACCCTGTGTTCTTTAGCTTGGAGGTTATATAGGAGGGGTAAAAGTCCTTGATCCCCTTGAAGGATATCACATGCACATACTCATCCCTGCATCCCAGTGAAGCCTCCATGGTATAAGGGACGAGGCATGTCGTCTTAAAAGTCCCGATGGGGGTAAGGATCTCCCGGTTCTTCCTGATGCTGCCCACATAGGGGATCGTGCCCTTGGACATGATATCCTTAAACAGGGAGCATGCCTCTTCCACGCCTTTCTTGCCCACGAGCCGGTAAGGGTGTCCTTCCGGCAGAGAGCCGAACCCATCCAGGGGCTTGGAAGCTGTCGAGAGCACATCGATGCAGCCCGTCGACAGACTGCACACCGGGTCGCCCCTTGAGATGAGCGCTGTCGAGAACCCTTGGCCTGCGAGATAGATGGAGGCCATGAGGCCGGACATCCCGCCGCCGATGATTACCACGTCATGCATGTGTGCGCTCACTTAGGTGTTCTCCATGTTGAGAATTCCCAAATAGATGCTTTCGATGAGCTGCTCTTCCCTGAGCTGGTCCCCCCACAGAGCGGGTCTGATGCCCTTGAAACGCCTCTGCAGGAATTCCCTGAGAATCCTGAGTGAAACATCGGGACTCACCCTGCCGAGTTCCTGCATGATGCCGAGCGCCCGGTAGGTACAGAATCCTCCCTGGCAGGGGCCCATTCCCAGCCGGGTCCTGTGCTGGATGTCGCCCACATAGTGGGTTCCCATGGTATTGATGGCATGCTCCACGGTGTTTCGGGGGACGAGCTCGCACTCACACACGATATCATCCATGCCGGAGAGCCTCTTGGACAAGGGATAGCCGCTCAGCTCGTCCTGGCCCTCCAGGGGCAGGTCAGCTGTTCTGCAGATCGCCTTCAGCCCGAAATGAGACATGATGACATCCACCATCTTCTCCGCCATGAGGCGGTAGGTGGTAAGTTTGCCTCCCAGAATGCTGAACATGCCGTTTTCGTGGTCTATGATCTTGAATCCACGGGAGATGGACCTCCCGTCATGTCCTGATGACTTGATCAGCGGCCTCACTCCGGTGTAGGCCCGGATAAGCCTCGTGGCCCCGAAACCGGGTATCATCTGTTCGGCCTCGCCGGCTACGATGTCCACCTCGGCCGGGTCGATCTCCAGCACGTCGGGGTCATCGATGGGGATGGATGTGGTGCCCGCCAGGCATACCGCCTCGTTCGGCACGATGATATCGCCGTCGGATGGCGGGCGGAGCCTGTTAATGACCATGTTGGTGAGCCGGTGATTCGAGATGATGAGGCTGCCTTTGGACAGGGTCATGGGAACCTCGCCGCCCCCCATGCGGGAGACGCGGTCACCCCAGGCACCCGTGGCGTTGATGATGATGCGCGCCCTGATCTCCTTGACCTGCGAGGTAAGACGTTCCCGGGCCTTCACCCCCACACAGACACCTTTCTCCCTGATGATCTCGATGACCTCATGGTGGGTCAGGATGCCGCCGCCTCGGTGCCGGGAGGTATAGGCATTGAGCATGCAGAGCCTGAACGGGTCGATGGAGCAGTCGGGCACCATGATCGCCTCTTCCATGGCCGGATTCAGATTCGGTACCAGGTCCAGGGCCTTGCTCGGCGAGAGGATGGTCGTCTCAATACCGACTTCCTCGCAGCCCTTCAGGAACCGGTCGCGGTATCGCTTGGAATCGCCGGGCAGGCGCACGAAGAGACCCCCTGTCGTCTCCACACACTTCCGGGCTATTTTTCTGAGAACAGCGTTTTCGATTATGCATTCATGGGCGGCTTCGCTGTCGTTCACCACGTAGCGGCCCCCACTGTGGAGAAGGCCATGGCAGGCCCCGGTGGCACCCGAGGCGAAGTCGCCCTTTTCCACAAGGTAGTGATGAACACCCCGCAGTGCCAAGTCCCTGGCTATGCCGCACCCGGTGGCGCCGCCCCCGATGATGATGACGTCTGTCTTGATGGGCAAGGTGGTCCTCTGTTCTATTCTTTTGAGTACCTTATACATGGTGTGTCGGGCGGGTCAAGTAGGGAACATGCGCTGCAAACCCCTCCTGTTGCCTACGGAGGGCCGGGGCGGGGATGGATCTATACCTTCCTTCGTAGCAAGCACCGGTTTCACACCGATGCAGGCGTCAACCTTCAACAATGTCCACAAGCTCGGAGGTGATGCCCGGCAGGGCGGAGCTTGCCCGGGACCAGCTCGGTATGAAGTGTACGGACATGGGGTCTTCCATGAACTCCATGACAGCGATATTCAGCCCCTTGGTGAAGGTCTCCACGGCCACCTCCTCCGAGTGCCTGTCGAACAGGAGCCCGTTGATGGCTGCATCGTCCTCGTACAACCTGATCATGTCCTGGGCAATGAGCTGGTAGGCTACCTTCAATGACCTGAATGTGGCCTCGCTGAATGTGATGCCCTCTGAGGCCAGGGCGTGGAACAGGATGCAGGCTATGTCGATGCACATCTTGTGGAGGCCTTTTGATGGATCCTTGTCTGAGAGCTCCAGATGTGCATGCTCGTACTCGATGGAGAGGTCCGCCTGGCAGATGCGCCTCTGGGCGCAGTTTCTGTAAACCTCTTCCAGGATCCCGATCTCCAGGCCCCATGTGGTGGGCATCCTGCATACCCGCATAAGGTCCGCGGTTCCGGCGAACTCTCCCGATAGGGGGTAACGGAAGGAATCGAGATATTCCAGATAAGGCAGGGCACCCGCGATAGTCTTCAAGGACCTGATGAGCGGGATCACGAACAGCCTCATGACTCTGCCGTGGAGCCGGTTGGTCACACGGGCATAGTATCCCTTCACGAATTTATACTCCATGCTCGGGTGAACGAGCGGATAGATAAGGCGGGCAAGCAACGAGCGCTCGTAGGTGAGGATATCGGAGTCGTGGACTGCTATAACCGCCGTATCACGCTGTGCGAGAAGATAGCCTATGGCCATCCACAGACTTCTGCCTTTGCCGCTGGCCGTGTCCACGAGGCCTTCGGTCCACAGCCTTGAATAGAGCCGTTCCATGGAAGGTGATCCGTTCCAGATGATGACGGTTTCCTGGGGGAGCACGGAAAAGAATTCTCGTGTTCTCGCATAGCCCTCACTTATGGTGCCGTCCAGGGTAACCACGATACGCTTTACATAGTCCGCGCTTTTCAGGTGCTCAACCATCCTCGGCAGGGCCTCACCGGTTATCTGAGAATACTGGCAGGGCAGGATGAGAGAGACCGGCTTGAACCTCACGTATTGTCTCAGCTCGTCTTCTATCCGGTCGAGCTTCACCTGGCTTATCTGGTGCAAAGTGGCAATGCGTCCGCATTGAAAGAAGTCGCTCATGAACTACCCCCTTAAACCGATATCGGCAAACTGCTTGATGATATTATTGTAATAATAAGCAGGAAAGATAATAATGTCCAGATGATAGGCAAGTGCTACTACTCAAAATACCCGGATTCCCGCTTCTGCGGGAATCCGGTGCTTTCAATACATTTTGGCCCCCGTTTCCCCAGGGTTTTTCAGTCAGAGAAGATCCTGATCCTGTCACCCTTGCATTGAAGGCACTCCTCATAGTGATCGTTCTTGTCTGGGGCCTCAAGCTCTTTTTCACCCCCATTGAAGAGGCGGGCAGCACTATGCTGCATTATGTGAATCTGCCGTTTCATGAAGCAGGTCACATCTTCTTCCGGCTCTTCGGTGAATTCTTCACCGTGCTGGGAGGCAGCCTGTTCCAGCTCATCATGCCTCTTACCCCGTCCCTGCCCTTGAAGGGGAGGGAGTAGTCCATTCTCTTCAGTGCAGGCCGGTATCATGGACTGTCAGGGTGCCGTTCATTTCAGTGACGGACCTGGGCTCTGCGCAACCGGGAGTTATGATGATCCTTCCCCTGCCTTGCTCGAACCTGATATGAGTTCCAAAAGGTTTCGAAATATCCCTGAGATAAGATATGATATTCTTGGCCGATGAACCCTTGGCCAGTACGGGCTGAAAACATACCTCCCGGTTGTGCACGTTGACAGGGTACAGATCTACCCAAACGGGCACGCGGTTCCTGAAACGGGTCAGTGCGGCAAAGCTGAATGTCACCTTATCGCTGACGGCGCCGAAGGCATAGTTACCGAGGCTGTAAAATATAGGCTTACCCTTGTAGATCTCTATGGGCTGGGGGATATGCGGGTGGTGACCCGCCACGATATCGGCCCCAGCGTTTATAGCATGGTGAGCAAAGTCGATCTGGTATTTCTTGGGGTTCTCCTTGAGCTCTTCGCCCCAGTGACAGCTCACGATAAGGATGTCTACCCGAAGCCGTGCATCCCTGATATCCCGACCCACCTGCCCCCAGTCCGGGTGAGCGGTGCCCGCCTTCTCAGGTGTTGCCCAGAACTCCTCGGGGAAAGTGAATGAATACGCCAGGATGCCATACCGTACCCCGCTTTTCCTGAGGATGCCAAGTCTGCAGGCCGATGTCAGGTCTGTCCCCGCCCCTGCATAGACAATCCTGTTTTTTCGACACTGCCGGAGGGTGTCTATCAACCCCTTCTCACCGTAGTCCATTGTATGGTTGTTGGCCAAGGAGATGAGGTTGAATCCGGCTTTTTTTATTGCCTTGAGCGAATCCGGTTCTCCTCTGAAAGTATAAGTCTTGTCCTCGTAGCGGTCGCCCTGGTCCGTGATGGGGTATTCAAGATTGCAGAATGCTGCGCCGGAACCAGAGATGACCTTTGCAAGAGTGGTATCCTGGAAAGTGAAGTCATATCCCTTTGCCTTAAGATAAGGTTTTGAACTGCCGGACAGCATGATGTCTCCGACAGAGAGCACAGTGTTCACGGAAGACATTCTACTGTAGAGGTTATCGCTGAACAGCAGGCCCGGATACCCTTCAATCACTATGAGCACGAGACAGACGGTAGCGCAGATTTTATGAAGGTTCGTGGAGACAAGGTGTTGTGATGTGTTCTCTGCATCAACCTCTTGAAGCATTTCGTGTTTTGCCTGAACCTCGCTTGGCGGTTAATTTCCGCGGGCTGTAATCGAGTTTCATGGGATTGAGATAAGTGCCGTTATGCGTTACTCGGAAATCAAGATGAGGCCCTGTCGCCATCCCGGTCATCCCCACATAGCCGATGGTCTCTCCCTTTCTTACACGCTTGCCCATCACCATGTCCCTTGCAAAATGTGAGAGATGTCCGTATTGGGATATGTATCCGTTGTTATGCACGATGCGGATGGTCTTGCCATAGCCCCCGTCCCATCCGACGTACTGCACCCTGCCGACCCCGATCGAATGCACCGGTGTGCCCTGGGGTGCTGAGAGATCGACGCCCAGATGCGGTTGAGCCTCATTGGTAAAGGGATCAACCCTGCTGTAACTGAAGGGAGACGATACCCTGCGATAGGCAAGGGGGACCCTGAGGAAAGGGGGCTCAGACGGCTTGGCGATGCACTCATGACGGTATTTCTTTGCCGAGGCGCGTTTCTTCAGCAGGGTTTCTCTCTTCCTGTCGGCGGGTTTCTGCTTTGACGAGGGCTTATCCTGGTCAGGGCCGTTCTCCGGCTTATCGGTCATGGGCTTCAGGCCGTCTTTGTCCAAGGGAGGGAATAGGGGTGAAAGTACCAGTCCGCTCGCCAGAAGCTCGTAAGGGGTCTGGGTTTTGGGAGGAATACTTTCAGGCAGGCCGCAGTTGTAGGATGAGAATGTCTTAATTCCGCTTGCAGGATTAACCACGGCAGTTCTTACTGTTTGGGGGATACAAGTCCTCACCACGGCGGATCTGCTCTTCAGCGGCTGATTAACTGATGTGGCCGATTGAGACTTGGATGGTGTTCGGGCAGCCTGTCGGGTTTCTTTGTGAGCGGCTGCCGGTTCTTTGGATTTATGGGTAATGCGTGAAGAGGCAGGTGAAGGCGCCGGCTCTGGTGCATCCTGAGTAATAGCGATGACCCTGCCGTTATACAGGACGACTTTTTTCGTGTTGGATACCTTGTAGTCCACCTCCTGAAGGCCGGTGCCGTCCGGGCTGATATAGAGCTCCAGCTCGCTTCCGGGTCTCATCTTGGTGAGTCTGAATACGCTGTTGGCCTTCTTTGCGATGTACAGGGCGTCTTTTTTCGTTATCCCGGCCTTTACAAGGATATCGCAGAATACATCCCCGGGCTGTATGATGTATGACTTGATATGCCTTGATGATGGCGCTGGTAGTATATGAGAAAGTTGTTCCTTTACCAGGGTTGCACCTGATGGTGGAGAACCCTCACCAGTGCTGCTATACCCGATCGAAGGCAGGAAGATCTGCCCAGGAATCCCTGCCATGCATACAAACAGTATAAATCGCACGCAGAACAGGTTTTTGTCTTTGTTCATGGGATGAAACCTCCCCCTTGAATGCCCTGATAGAGCTATCAGGTTTAATTGCATTGCAACGCCGTATACTATGCATTGAAGAGAAATGCAAGTTCAGTTATTCGGCATGAAAATCAATTAAATCGGTACAGCTCAGTCCAGATCCCTGCCGGCCGGCGGAAGATCGGAGCCTGGCTTGGAGAAATCGCCTTTGCGCTTGTCCCTGTCGCGTTTACGTTCCTGGCAGAGGAACAGGAGTGCTGCTGCGTTGGCCTTCACGTGGGCGAATATGCTCTCGGGACCGGTGTATTTGTCGTAATGCTCCAGGTTATATTCAAGATCCTTTATGGCCTTGGCCAAGGCTTCTTCGTGCATGCTGTGCTTTTTCTGGACCAGGACTTTTTTGGCTGCGGACTCGAATTCATCCATGGCTGTCTCCTTTGAAGATTTTACTTATAAGTCAGTTTTTCTGCTGTGCGTTCTTCTCGCTCTTTTCCACCTTTTCAGCCTTGTCGGTTTTTTCGGACTTGTCGTTCTTTTCGTCGATCGTCCATTTGTATTCCGACACCTCGACCTTCTTCTTGGTTTCTATCCGTTTCACCGGCACTGACTTGAGGGATATTTCATAGAGTTTACCCTCGCCCGTGTAATTGTCGAGGGCGTCTTTCAGCGATTGATAGATCTCGATCTTCTGGCCGCCGAACATGGTATCTTTGATGATCGCATATTCTTTGGCGTATGCCGCGCCCCCGATGAGAAGAGCGGTAACTAAGAGCACGGATATTTTTCTCATAGCCCATCCCCCTTCATCTTGTCTTTTTTGTCCGGCATTTTCACCCGGATGTCAATCATAAGATGGGGATGTTTTCCCCTGCATCTATGCACCCGACTTGAGAGCCTCTTTATAGAGCTCGAAACAGCCGGTCTCTATGGAGGAGACCTTTTCATAGGCTTCATGAAAGGTATGTGCGCTGCCAACGAAGACCCCATGCCCGTGGACGATGGCCGCATGGTCTTTAAGCATGGCCTGGGGAAGTGTATGCACAAGTCCTTTTCTGCCCGCTCCCACCTCGCCCGCCACCACGGGTATGCCACCGATATGGCGCGTTTCACCGAACTTAAAAGGCTCACCGAACATTGACATGATCACCGAGAACCGAGGGTGCCCGTGAAGGATGGCCCGGTCGTTCGAAAGTTCATAGATCTTCACATGCGCGGACAGCTCGGAAGAGGAGGTGATCTCGCATGTGGACGATCCGTCGAGCGGGACGCGGTCGATGCGGCCCGGCAGCTCGTCCAAGGAGGATCCGGTCTGGGATATGTAGATGACATCACCCAGGCGCAATGAGATGTTGCCGAAGAAGGAGTCAACCAGATGTGCATGCACCATGGCTTTTCCCGCTGCATCCATGGCTTTGATGATGCCGGCTTCGTCTGCAGGCGGTATAGGAGAGAGGGGGCTGGAAGGCTTGTAGGGAGTGATCCGGGTCAGGAATTCCTGGCAGGTATCGATTTGAAGAGAGGTGGGCCGCGGCATTCCCCTGAAACCATGAAGGCCGTTTATGATGTCTGTGAAGTACTTGACAAAGGTGGCGAAGCAGATCGAGCTCATCACCACGAAGGCCTGCTCCAGGGATACGGTCCCGAAGGAGACTATGCCGCGGTCTTTGACGATGCACCCCTTCCTTCGGTTCAGTGCGCAGGCGATGGCGCCTGGGTCGAACGATCCAATGACAGGGATGTCGTGGATGAAGGTGAGGCTCTCTGAGTCGGTGGGCGATATGACATCGGGGTTTCCTCGCAGCAGCTCTGAGATGATGGACCACCGCACCGGCTCGGGCAGTGCAATGAGCAGGCTGTTGATGTTGAGTGCATCGAAGACCGCCCTGACCTTCTCCGGCACCTGGTCGCGATTGGAATAGATCTCGTCGTCCAGGCCGTATAGTTCTGCATCGCCGGGACCTTCAACAAGCCCGTGGTTGATCAGCTTCCCAAGATATTTGTTCACCTGGTTCTGCATAGGAGAAGTCCTTTAATGCGCGTCTCGGCTATGGTGCCGTCGGGGTTGCACCCGCGTATGCGATAGTATCTTTCCAGTGCTGAGAAGAATTGTCCCTTGTCCAGGGGGGGTATCTCGATGCCGGGCCCGCCGGTGCCCGGCTCGGTATAGAAGCGCTCCGGCAGCATGTCGTCCTTCCTGGTGAAGCCGCGGATAGAGTTGATGTGGCGTTCCAGGGTATAGATGTTGTCCCCGATCCTGAGCAGATCCTGCGTGTCATAGGCAAGACCGGTAACTGCAGCGAACCCCTTGGCGTACTCCTCGAGCGAAGCGGCCAGAAATGCAAACTTGCAGGCGCCGATGGAATCGACGACGGTATTTGTGTCCTCTGCAATCTTGATGATCCGCGCCTTTCCCGAGAAGGAAAACCGGTCGGTCTTGACCGGCTTGCCCAGTATCTCGTGTGCGATGGGGTAGGCCCTCAGGTGGCAGCCGCCGCGGGTGGATGTAGCATAGGCGAGCGCCATGCCGTAGGCACCACGCGGGTCATAGGCCGGAAGCTCCAGGGATTTGACGCTCATGGACTTACCGGGGGCACCCAGTTCACGGGCAAGTATTGCCGATCCCTTCCTGAGCAGCTCGGCTTCACTCCCCGTGCCCATGATGGAGCGGACCTTTTCCACCAGGGCATCTCCGGTATAGCGAGCCCCCTTGATCTCGGCCAGACAGGCTATGGTGGATGCGGCGCTTATGGTATCCATGCCTGTCTCGTTGCAGATGAGGTTCGCCTCGATGATGCTTTTGAGATCGTTGTTTTCATTGAGCGCTCCGAAATGAGACAGGGTCTCGAACTCCGGTATCTCCCTGGCCGATTTCTGCTTGCAGGCGATGGGGCAGCCGCGGCACGCATAGTGCCTGGGCGTCTCTTCCGACCGTATTGCCGGACCGCTGAATGCTGTAGACCCTTCGAAGAAGGTCCTGCGGAAATTTGCCGTTGGCATCATGTGGCGGGAGGCCATGAGGTCCACCAGTGCGCTCGTGCCGTATGCATGGATGCCCGAGCGACCCATGAGGGCGGGTGATGCGTCGAAGAGCCGGATGATGTCAGTGCGGGCCTTTTCCTCCGCCTCCGGATCAAAGGGTGTTGCGCGTACATGTGCGTTTCCGCGCACCACGAGAGCCCTGATGTTCTTCGATGCCATGACCAGGCCGAGTCCTCCCCTGCCTGAGGCAAAGGAATTGTCGACCATGATGGAGGCATAGAGGCATCCCCTGTATGCCGCCTCCCCCACGGCCGCAGCGGAACCGCCCGATGGGGAGAGGTCTTCAAAGATGCGGGACAACGGGGTTTCCCGGTCCCAGGGGCTGTCTTCAAAACTAATGGAGTCATTCTCGATGAAGATGTTCGTCTGCTTATCGCTCCTACCCGTGATATGAATGATGTCGATGAGAGACCTTTTCATTTCAAGGGCAAAGCCGCCACCAACGGAGCAGCTGCACACAGTGTTGGTAAGCGGTGAGAAGGCCGAGATCATCATGCGGCCGGATGAGGGGATGTGCGAACCGGTAAGCGCCCCTGTGGCGAAGATGAGGGGTGCGGCGGGGTCGAGGGCAGTAAGGCCGGGCTCCAGACCGAGGAAATAGGTACCCATGCCCCTGCCGCCCAAGAAGGCCTCTGAGATCTCGCTGTCAAGCACCTCCCTATGGGTCCGCCTTGAGGTCATGTCGATGAAGAGGCACGTATGCCCGAATCCTTTACCCATGGAGAGCTACTCTAGTTTAATCTCAAAAAGAGCTCAATGGGAATAAGCCGCCCGAACTTCAGAGAGTATCTTCTAAACGGCAAAGGAAGGAAATTTATTGCATGCCATATTTCTAGAGCACCTGTACAATCTTCAATATGCCCGCGAGGAAAAAGACTGACGGGACCAAATACTTCAGCTTGGGGATTACTCGGCTGAGAAATTTTTCCCTATCACAATCGACAGATAGATAAGGAGTACGAAGGGTATGGCCGTTGACAGAAATACCCCGCTCCCGAAGACGGCGGCATTCATGACGGATAACACATTATCCCCGAGCTTAAGATTGCCTGCGATGAGCAATGTTGCAAACCCGAAGAGTTTATCGGGATCTATATGTGCATACAGGTTTCGATAGAACGGTGAGTGACTGATGGCGTGCCTGACAACCGACCTCAGCATTTGACGCTGGAAAGCAGCAAGCTTCTCCACTGTCCAGTGGTCGCGGGAAAACAGCTTTCTGGCCAGTACTATGGAAATTAGGCCGTCCTGTATCCGTTTCAGGTAATACCCGAGCCTCATAACAGTAAACCCCCTCACGTGTATCTTCCAGCCTCGGAAAGGCATTATTATTTTTACCTATAATCCCTGTTGCCGCCGGGCTCAAAGCACGTTAAGTTGAGCGGCAACCCCACTTAAACGGATCAGGAGGTTTACAAAAATGAGGCAATCAAGCAAAATTACAGTGTTAATCATTTTGGTTACGTTTCTTGCTGTCCCCTCTTTTGCCGCACAAGATGCAAAGAAGACAGTTACAACCGCATCCGGCCTCAAATATATCGATGTCGTTGTTGGCAAGGGTGCCTCACCAACTGCCGGTAAACAGGTCACGGTACATTACACAGGGACACTTGAAAACGGTAAAAAGTTTGATAGTTCCGTTGACCGCAAAGAGCCGTTCTCGTTCATTATCGGCGTCGGCCAGGTTATCCCGGGATGGGATGAAGGTGTCATGACCATGAAAGTCGGCGGCAAGCGCAAGCTGATTATCCCTCCCAATCTCGGCTATGGCTCACATGGGGCCGGTGGGGTCATCCCCCCGAATGCCACGCTGCTGTTTGATGTCGAACTGCTCGACGTCGCCAAGTAACCTCACGCACATCGCGTTACAATCTGGCTGGTCCGCACGCCTAGACGGCTGACTTATTGGAGTTGATTCAATGACGAATCTGATTTCTGAAGAAGGCTTGAAGAGACTGCGTGATGAATATAACCACCTCTGGAACGTGGAACGCCCTAAGGTTGTGCAGGGGGTTGCCGACGCAGCTGCTGAAGGTGACCGTTCGGAGAATGCAGAATACATTTATGGTAAAAAGAGGTTGCAGGAGATTGACCGCAAATTGCAACACCTGGGTTCACGTCTGAAGGTGCTTAAAGTGGCCGCTCCTCCCCCAAACCCGACGAAGGTTTCCTTCGGATGCTGGGTCACGTATACAGAGGATACAGGAGATGAACGCTGTTATCAGCTGGTCGGCCCTGAGGAGATTGATGTCAGTGTCGGTAAGATCAGTATCGATTCACCCATCGGTCAGGCGCTGCTGAACAAAAAGCTTGATGATGAAGTAATCTTTCAAAAGCCTAACGGCAATATAACGGCTTGTATTACCGGGATATATGCTACTCGGCCGTAATTACGCATAGTTGCCGACATGAGTTGCTTTTGGCCGTGCAAGTGTGCTAAAGCTGACAGTCTAGCTGCAAGAAGGAGGACTAATATGATCAGCACATCGCATCTTCTTATCCTGCTGGTTATCGTACTGGTAATATTCGGTGCCGGAAAACTGCCCGAGGTGGGAAGCGCCCTAGGCAAAGGGATAAAAAACTTCAAATCCGCCATGGACGAGACCCCCGGCAACAAGGCCGGCCAAGGTAATATCGAGGACAAGAACAAGGATAACAAGGCAGGCTGACAAAAGGCAGTATCCCTTAAGCACTATCTTCCGCAACCCCCAAAGGGGTGCTTCCGCCGTGTAGCAGCCCTTCCTAGAGACAGCACCTAAGGCTTATTAAATGCTAGAGGGTCCGGTTATCAATAACGCGGACTGCCTTGCCCTGGGCCACCGGAATGCCTCCCGGCTCGCACAGGATCACATCGGGCGTTATGAGGATTTCGTCGCGCAATTCCCTGGTGATCCTCCTCCTGAGAGAGTCCAGCGTCTTGAAGTCGTCTATGGAAAGGCTGGAGTCGATCTCCACCTTGACGATCATATGGTCGTTGTGTTCCTTGGATTCCAGGGTGATCTGGTAGTTCCTGCCCACGCCCGCAATGCCTATAAGCACCGCCTCGATCTGCATGGGGAAGATGTTGACCCCCTTGAGGATGAGCATGTCGTCGCTGCGCCCGGTGATCCTTGTGATCCTCGAGTGGGTCCTCCCGCAGGCGCATGGGCCGGTTTCGAGGGAGGTAAGGTCCTTGGTGCGGTAGCGGATGATGGGCATGGCCTCCCTCTGCAGGGTTGTCAGCACCAGCTCGCCCCTTTCCCCCGGAGAGACGGTTTTGAGCGTATCGGGGTTGATGATCTCCACAAGGAATGCGTCTTCCCAGATGTGCAGGCCCTCTTTGGAAGGGCACTCGAAGGCCACACCGGGGCCGTTCATCTCGGAAAGGCCGTAGGAGTTGAAGGCATTGATACCGAAGAACCGCTCCACCTTGTTCCTGGTTTCTTCGGTATGCGGCTCCGCACCCAGGATTGCATATTTGAAGGCTGGAAACTCCTCCTTCGGGTCCATCCCCATCTTCTCGACCTCATCGGCAAGGTGGAGCGCGTAGCTGGGGATGACATGGATGATGCTCGTGCAGAAGTCCTTCATGAACTTGAACTGGCGCTTGGTGTTGCCGGGACCGGAAGGGATGGTGAGACACCCGATGCGCTCGGCGCCGTAGTGCAGGCCCAATCCGCCGGTGAACAGTCCGTACCCTATCATGTTCTGGAAGACATCGTTTTTCCTTACGCCGATCATGTACATGCATCGGGCCACGAGCTCGGTCCAGTTATCGATGTCCTTCTTGGAGTGGTAAACAACGGTGGGGGTCCCTGTGGTGCCTGATGACGAATGGAGTCTGACAACCTTGTCTAGGCCGGTGCATACCATGCCGTAGGGGTAGGCGTCCCTGAGATCGTCTTTGGTCGTGAAAGGCAGCTTGCTGATGTCCGATAGGTCGGATATCGCATAATCCTTTAATCCCCTGGCCTGGTAAAAAGGCGACCTGGACGCTGCCTTGACGGCCTTCTTCAGGCGTTTGAGCTGGAGCACCTGGAGCTTATCCCTCGAGATGCATTCATCTTCCCGGTTCCAGTACATGAGGCATCCCCCTTGCTGCTTTAGCCCAAGAGCTATCATTTATGCGAGGAGGTGTCAAATAAGAGAAGACTGGGGAAGAGTCGCATATATACATGCTATTTCCCAGGTACAGCAGGCTGTGTAGGCTGTACAGGGATAATAGGCGCTGCAGGCATATTCTTCGCCGGTGCGCCGGGCGCGACCGGTATGGCCGGACCCTTTGCCTTGCCCGGAACTGCGGGCATGGTCTTGCCTGCAACAGGCCTGTCACTCATGACGCTCCTCGTGGGTCTGTGGATTGCGAAAAACGCCAGTGTGAACGAGGTGAGCATGAACACCACCACCATGACGAGAGTGGCTTTTTTGATGAAGTCCACCGGACCGGCAGAGCCGAACAGGGCCTGACTTCCCGCTCCGCCGAAGACTGCGCCGATATCGGCCCCTTTTCCGGCCTGCAGAAGTACGGCCACGATCAGACAGACACATGCCACGAGATGGATTGTCAAGATTAAAGCATACATATTTTTACCCTCTATAACGAATTATTCTCTCGAACGACGCCGCTTCGAGGCTTGCGCCTCCAACGAGCGCCCCGTCGATATCTAATTGGGCCATGAGTAAATCAATGTTGTCAGGCTTCACGCTGCCGCCGTAAAGGATGCGTATGGCCGAGGAAGCATCAGACCCGAACAGAAGTTCAAGCTGCTTCCTTATGAAGCCATGAACCTCCTGGGCCAGTTCGGGTGTTGCGGTTTTCCCGGTGCCGATGGCCCAAACAGGTTCATAGGCAATCACGACCTGTCCTGCCTGAGTACTCGACACCCCTTTGAGGCCTCCTGCCAGCTGTGTCTTGATCACATCCAGGGTCCTGCCTCTCTCGCGTTCTGCCAGGGTCTCGCCCACACAGACGATGGGTGTAAGCCCGGCCTTGAGACAGGCCATGAGGCGCTTGTTCACCATCTCGTCGGTCTCCGAGAAAAACTGCCTGCGTTCGGAGTGGCCGATGATGGCAAAGCGAGCCCCTGCGCTCTTGACCATTGGCGCGCTTATCTCACCCGTGAAGGCGCCCTGGTCCTCCCAGAAGACGTTCTGGGCGCCTACCCATACCGGCGAGTCCTTCAGCGCATGGACTAGCGGCGATATGTGCACGGCAGGCGGGCAGACAAGAATATCCCGGTCCGATACGTCTTTCACCCGACGGGCAAGATCTTCCGCGAAGGAGAGAGCGTCTTGAGACGTCTTGAACATCTTCCAGTTGCCTGCTATGAGGGCCTTTCTCATGACCTAGCCTTATTTTTCCAGTATCGCCACCCCGGGCAGCACCCTTCCTCCGAGCATTTCGAGAAATGCCCCTCCGGCAGTGGATACGAAGCTCACCTTGCCGGTAAGCCCGGATTTGTGTAGTGCAGCATCTGTATCACCGCCGCCCACAATGGTCAAGCCCTTGGATTGTGCAACATCCTTGGCAATGGAAAGTGTGCCGGCGGAAAAATCCTTCACTTCGAAGACGCCCATGGGGCCGTTCCAGACAATGGTCCTGCAGTCCGATAGGGCTTCCGAGAACAGCGATATGCTCGCAGGTCCCAGGTCGAGCCCCATGAGATCTGCCGGGATCTCCTGTATTGTAGTGACCCTGGCGGTCCGGCCCTCCTTGGGTTCGGCTGCACAGACAGCGTCGACCGGGAGGTAGAGCTTCACGCCCTTGGCCTTGGCCTTTTCCATGATAGAGAGGGCCGTCTCCAGGAGATCCTCCTCCACCAGCGACTTGCCGATCCCCTGACCCAGCGCCTTGATGAAGGTGAATGCCATGCCGCCGCCGATGATGATCTTGTCCGCCTTGTCAAGCAGGTTCTCCACCAGCTCGAGCTTGTCCGATACCTTGGCCCCTCCCAGTACGGCGGCAAAAGGACGATCGGGACTCTTCAAGGCCTTGTTGATGTAATCCACCTCTTTCAAGAGAAGGAAACCTGCGGCACATTCCTTTATATAATCGCATACCCCGGCGGTGGATGCATGCGCCCTGTGCGCCGTGGCAAAGGCATCGTCCACGTAAACATCGCCCAGAGATGCGAGCTCCCTGGAGAATTCGGGGTCGTTCTTCTCCTCCTCGACGTGAAAGCGCAGGTTTTCCAGCAGGAGGACCTCGCCGGGCTTCAGCTCGTCCACCATGGTCTTAACCTTGTCGCCTACGCAGTCGGGCGCCATGTTCACACTGGTGCCGAGCAGCTCGGAAAGCCTCCTGGCAACCGGGATGAGGCTCTTCTTCTTGTCCACCTTGCCCTTGGGCCTGCCCAGGTGAGACATGAGGATGACCTTCGCACCCTGACCGATGGCATGCTGGATAGTGGGGAGCGATGCCTTGATGCGGGCATCGTCGGTTATCACACAGCTGTCGTTGAGCGGGACGTTGAAGTCGACCCTGATCAGAACCCGCTTTGCTTTCAGGTCCAGGTCTTTGATGGACTTTATACCCATGTATGTTCCTCCTTATATGATGGATCCAGCGCCAAAACGGCACCTCAGTTTCTCAAAAGGAAATGAACCTTTAAGGGAAAAACAGCAGTATGTCAACATTGGCCCCTTTACAAACCACTGAACAACCCTTTACATAGCACAAGAGGTGTTTTTTGTCATGACCGAACATGAACAATTCCCGGCAGGTAACAAGATAAGTACCGAGAACCCCAAAGACGCCGAGATCGTGAGCGCCATAAGCAGCCGGTTCAGAAACCTCATCAGAGAGCTCCTGAAGGGCAACATAAAGAGGGCGCGCGAGCTGGCTGATATAGCCCGGAATGAGATTCCCTGCGACGGCGAGCACATTACCTTCCAGAACCTTATTGAGGAAATGGCTGAAGGCCAGGCCATGCGCAACTCACTCATAAACCTGCCGTCAGCCGTCCCGGGAATAGGTACCCTCATCTCATGGATGCTCATCAGTCTTGAGGATTTTTTCGTCCTTGACCAGAGTGTCACGCTCATCCTCTCCTTGAGCCTGCTCCACGGACTGGACCCGTGTGACGAGGCCGAGATGGAGAAGCTTGCCATCGGCGTGATCGGCGAGGCATACGGCATTGCTTCACGCGGACCCGAGCGCGACTCGAGTGCCTTTGTGAAACAGTTCATGATCAAGCTCCTGCCCGCACGGTATGTCAATTTCGGGTTGACGAGGTGGGCCAAGGCATTCATCAAGAGGCTTCTGCCGTTCAGGCGGAAGTCACGGCTCCTGCCGGCAGGATTCGGCATCCTGGTATCTGCATGGGATGCCTATGACACCCTGGTAAAGGTGGGGCAGATAGCCTTGCGGGAGCTTTCCGGCAAGAAGCACATCAAGGAATTCGAGGGTTAGTGACAAGACAAAGACCCTTTCATTTCGACCGGAGGGAGAAATCTTGTATTGGCACAAAGAAAGCTTTCTTGCTATGCTCGAAATGACATGCCGAGTAATTCTGCAACCAGGTGCTCGTCACAGAACTTCCGAAGGGCCTTCAGAGGAGAAGCTTACAGCCGGTAAACGTCCTTGTCCCAGATCTTTACCCAGTTCCTCTTCAGCACCTCGGTGGCGACCTTGATGTTGTCGACCTCCAGGATCATGATGGGATTACTTGCCCTGCCTATGTAGGGATACATGGAGATGGCGTTGATCTTGGCATCGCGGAGCGGTTTGAGCACCGCATTCATGCCGCCGGGATGATCCGGCATCTCAACGGCCAGTACATCGGTCTCCTGGTATTCGATATTTTCTGTTCCAAAGGCATTCTTTGCCTTTTTGGGATCATCCACCACGATGCAGACGGACGATACGTCTTTCGATTCCAGTCCCACCGAGATGGCCCGGATATTGACACCGTGCTTGGCCAGCACATCAGAGAGATACGAGAGCTTTCCGGATACATTCGCTGTCTGGAGACGATACTGTTTGACGGACATGACCTACTTCTCCTTCAGAAAATATTCATACCCGACCTTCAGGGCCTCGATATTCTTGTCTTTGAACTTCATCTTCGATTTGCCGAGGATGATGTCCATCTTGTCGATCATGGTGGAGAATTTCACCTGATGGGTCCTGTTCACAAATGCACCCAGCATGACCATGTTGGCATACTGCTCGCCGACAGTCGATATTGCAAGCTCGTTGACCGGGATCTCCACGAGCTCGATATCGCCCCTTCCGGGCCTGTCCGTGACGATGCTCGAATTGATGAAGATCTCTCCGCCCGAGGCGCTCTGATTCTGGAGCCTGATCAGGGACTCGTTGTCCATGACGACCAGGTAGTCGGGGGACGACGCCACCGGCGAGGCGATCTCTTCATCCGAGATGGCTATGGTGCATGATGCCACGCCGCCCCGCATCTCGGCGCCGTAGGAGGGGAGGTAGGTCACGTGATGACCTTCGAGCATGGCAGTCCAGGCGAGGCACAGGCCGGAAAACAGTATTCCCTGCCCGCCGATGCCGCTCATGATGGTCTTCTGAAGCATATCAGCTTTCCTTTGCCTGGGTAATGTCCTTGAGCACGCCCAGGGGGTATTGCTTCTCCATGACCTCTTCCAGGTATTTGAAGGCCTCCTTCGGCGAGACCTTCCAGTTGGTGGGGCATGGAGACAGCACCTCGACCAGTGCATATCCCAAGCCTTGCATCTGCACCTCAAGTGCCTTTTTTATGGCCTTTTTGGTTGCCAGGACCTTGGCCGGCGTGGCCACCGACGTCCTGACCACATAGGCGGCACCGGGAAGCTGGGCGATGAGGTCGGTGATCTTCAGGGGGTAGCCCTCAACCTTGGGTCTCCTGCCGTAAGGGGATGTGGTCGTCTTCTGGCCGAGCATGGTAGTAGGGGCCATCTGTCCGCCTGTCATACCGTAGACTGCATTGTTCACGAATATGCTG
>DATKLV010000066.1:0-2959 GCA_035542255.1 Desulfomonilia bacterium
AGCCTGTCGGCATCCACGGCCTTTTTCATCTCATCGATCTGGGGAATTGTCCTGGAGCTCAGGAGTTCGTAATACTTCCACATGAGCGTATCCGAGATCGACATGACCTTGCCATACATATCCGCGGGCGAATCATCCACCCCGATGTAGTTGTTGTAGGACTTGCTCATCTTCTGTACACCGTCGGTGCCCTCCAGGAGAGGAAGGGTCATGATGACCTGGGGCTCCTGTCCATAGGCCTTCTGCACCTCGCGGCCCATGAGCAGGTTGAAGACTTGGTCGGTTCCCCCAAGCTCTATATCAGCCTCCAATGCCACCGAATCATAGCCCTGCACAAAGGGGTAGAGAAACTCATGGATGCTGATGGGGTGCTGCGCCTGGAAACGCTTCTTGAAGTCATCCCGTTCCAGCATGCGGGCCACGGTCTGGACCGAGGTGAGCTTGATGAAGTCGGAGACCACCATGCCGTCCATCCACTCCGAATTGAATCTCATGATCGTGCGCTTGGGGTCGAGGATCTTCTTCACCTGATCCTGGTAGGTCTTCGCGTTTTCCAGTACCTCCAGCCGGGTGAGTGGTGGCCTGGTGCTGCTCCTCCCGCTCGGATCGCCTATCATGCCCGTGAAATCGCCAATGAGGCAGATCACGTCATGACCTGCGTCCTGAAACTGTCTCATCTTCTGGAGCACCACGGTATGTCCCAGATGTATATCCGGGGCGGTAGGGTCGAAACCCACCTTGACCCTCAGCGGCCTTCCCTT
The DNA here is from genome assembly GCA_035542255.1 of Desulfomonilia bacterium. Lineage (GTDB taxonomy): Bacteria > Desulfobacterota > Desulfomonilia > UBA1062 > UBA1062 > MWEI01. The sequence continues at coordinate 762 of DATKLV010000066.1, forward strand.
CTTGAGCTTGGCCAAGAGCTCTTCTTCGGATACGATTTCAACTATGCCCCGTTTGAGTTCCGCTAATTGCTGTTCAAACACGGTGTACCCCTTTCCGTCTCATCCCAATTCACGACTGTAAATGTATGCACTGTTTCATAACCTTAAATCATATTCTTTTAAAAAATAGAAGAACGAGATCCTTCGCACTGCTCAAGTTGAAATGAAAAACCTTTACCGGTTTCAACTGAGCTGAGCGAAGGATCCCGGTTCCTTTTACCATCAATAGTGCAACAGTAGGTTGCCAAGCTTTCTCTTACTGAACGGGTGCACTCTCCCTGCTATTTCGCCATCCTGACCGCCCTGCTCTCGCGTATCACGACCACCCGTATCTGTCCGGGATAGGTGAGCTTCTCTTCTATGGCCTTGGTGATGTTCTGTGCGAGCAGATCCGATCCTTCGTCATTGACCTTGTCCACATCCACCATGACGCGCACCTCTCTGCCCGCCTGAACGGCAAAGGCCTTGGCGACGCCGTCAAAGGAGCTTGCAATGCTCTCAAGCTCGGTGAGCCTTTTGATGTAATTCTCCAGCATCTCGCGCCTAGCCCCCGGCCGTGCAGCAGAGAGCGAATCGGCGGCCTGAACCAGAAAACCGTAAACCGAGTTCACCTGCGCCTCGTTATGGTGGGACGAGATGGCTTCCACAATCTTGTTGGCCTCTCCATAACGTTTCGCGATCTCTGCGCCGATTATGGCATGCGAGCCTTCCACCTCGTGGTCGATCGCCTTGCCGATATCGTGGAGCAGGCCGACGCGTTTGGCTATCTTCTGGTTCACCCCCAGCTCCGCGGCAACGATGCCGCAGAGGTGGGCGACCTCGAGAGAATGCTGGTACACATTCTGGGAGAAGCTCGTGCGGTACTTCAGTTTACCGATCAGCTTGATGAGCTCGGGGTTTATGCCGTGAAGGCCGAGCTCGAAAGTGGCCTGCTGACCCGCATCCCAGATATTGTCGTTGATCTCCTTGGTGACCTTCTCCACTACATCTTCGATGCGGGAGGGGTGTATCCTGCCGTCCACTACGAGCGTCTCGAGGGAAAGTCTGGCGATCTCTCTCTTGATGGGATCGAAGCTGGAGAGGATCACGGCATCCGGCGTATCATCGATGATGAGATCCACACCAGTGACCGCCTCGATAGACCTGATATTGCGGCCTTCGCGTCCGATTATCCGGCCTTTCATCTCTTCACTCGGCAGGTTCACCACCGATACCGTACGGGCGCTCACCACATCGGTGGAATACCGCTGGATGGCGGTGGACAGGATCCTCTTGGCCCGCTTGTCCGCCTCGGCCTCGGCCTCGTCCTGGATCTGCTTTATAAGCTTGGCCGCCTCATGCCTGGCCTCACTCTCAAGAGACCGCATGAGCTCTTCCTTGGCCTGACCCGAGTCCATTCCGCTGATTTCCTCTAATTTTTGGATCTGCTGGTTCCTTAAGGATTCCACCTCTGCTTTCGTAGTATCAAGGTACTTGGTTCTGTCAGTTATTGATTGTTCGTTCTTCCTGATATCCTGCTCGCGCTTGTCGATCTGTGCGAGCTTGTTGTCGATCATCTCTTCACGCTGGTGAATCCTCTTTTCAATGGCAGATACTTCTTTCAGGCGTTCTTTAGCCTCTGCATCGCTCTGGGACTTTGCTGCAAAGATGACCTCCTTTGCCTCGATCTGGGCATCCGAAATAATGTTGGCCGCTTTCTTCTCGGCATCTTTAATAGCGCTCGCGGATTTCATTTCCGCGTCACGGACGGCCTTGCCTTTGAGAAAAAGGTTCACGCCGAACCCGATTGCTGCACCTGCGAGCAGTGCAATTATTATGTATACAAGTTCCATGACTCTACCTCACCTTTTATATATTCCGGCTTGGGTTATCACGAAATCGACCTGTGCATCCCAGGGGTCGGCCGGCAGTCTCTCGATGCAGAATTCATCCAGACAGACCCCGATAAAGGTGATGTCCGGATACTTATCTACCAGCCTGTCATAGTAGCCTTTCCCGTACCCAAGCCGGTGGCCGTACCGGTCAAAGGCTACTCCCGGAACAAATATCACATTGATTTCGCTTATTTCTCTGTTACTCCTCGAGACGGGCTCGGGTATTCCATAAGCCCCCTCGATAAAATCATTTTCTGATTCGGCTGATGAAAAGGCGAGACTATC
>DATKLV010000067.1:0-6666 GCA_035542255.1 Desulfomonilia bacterium
CAAAAGAGAAAAGATCGAAAGCTCATATTAAAGACCGTGGCGGAAAGGGCCGGTGTATCCGAGGGTTTCTTAAGCCAGGTGGAGAATGACGTCAATTCACCATCGGTTTATACGCTCGTCAAGATCTGCGACGCCATCGGCATTGAGGCGGGAGATGTGCTCAATCAGGCCAAACAGATGGAGAGGCTGATCGTCATACGTAAATCCGAGTGGAAGGATGTGGAGCTGCCCCACACAGGATTCATCACCCAGCGATTCTTTCCTCCCGAGAACAGGAAAGTCATTGACAGCGCCGTGCTGGTCCTGGAGCCGGGGAAGAGCATCCCTGCAAGGAAAAATATCAAGAACGGCCAGGAAGTGCTCTGCGTCCTGAAGGGAACGGTGGAGCTCATACACACCGACCAGACAGTGACACTCTCGGAGGGAGATTCGATACACTACTATTCCACTCCGGAGAAAGAGATGATCACGAACAAAAGCAAAGGGCTGTCCGTGGTCTTCTGGGTAGGAACGATATAATTTTGCAATCTGTTTTCAGCGACAATTTTGATTGAGCATACTTTTGTGAATTGGATGGATTCTCATCCTTAGAAACATCCGTTGACGGGACAGGTTTCAGCATCATGATTCAGATGTGCGGACATATCTATCATTCCATGAGACAGGGGGATTTCTATGATCAAATTCAGTAAGCAGCAGCTTAAGGTGCCCAAATTGATGAGGCCTGTCTATCTCGTAACGGCCGGGCAATCTAAATTCGACCGGGCCATACCCGACAAGCGTACCGAGGAGCTTTGCGTGGATGCATTAACCATGGCGGCGGACCTTCTGAACATGTCCCCAGCCGAATTGAAGCAGTATATCCACACGTGCTACTACGGTCATTTCGCCGACCACTTCGGTGATCAGCTCCTTGGCGAGGCGGTGATCCACGACAGGCTGGGGCTGGACCCTCTCGGCAACATCGGTGTAAAGACCGGCGGCGCCACAGGCGGCTCAACGCTCTGGGAAGCCATGAAGACGGTGGCATCCGGGTATTCGGACTGCGTGCTGGCCATGGGATGGGAGAGAATGGACGAGGTCCCCACAGACGAAGGGAACTTCCTCATATCGTGTGCCGCGGACAAAGACTGGGAATCACCCCTGGGTCACATATACACGGGGTACTACGCCGTTATGGCACAGAAGTACTGGCAGGTCTTCGGCAAGGCCCAGGACTCGTTCAGAAGAACCCTGGCCGAGATCTCGGTGAAGCACCACGGCTATGCCCGCTTCAACCCATTCGCCCAAGGCCCCATGAAGATAACAGTGGAAGACGTGTTGAAATCACCCGTAGTCGCATACCCCTTGCGGGCGCTGGATGCCTGCCTCATGAGTGTGGGCGCTGCATGCGCTATCGTATGCGACGAGGCTACCGCCGTAAAGCTGACCAAGAACTCCAAAAACGTTCCACTGAGGATCTGGGTGGCGGCAGGCTCTCACACCCTGCGCCCTGCAGACAGGCGGGACATGGAGATACCTCTCCTGCCGAATGAAACCTCGGATCAGTATAAAAATATAGCAAAAGAGTTCCCCGGTGCCGGGCGGTACCCCGGGTTCACCGGATTCCTGGGTGCCCGTATGGCGGCATGGTACGCATACCGCATGACAGGCATCAAAGACCCTACAAAGGACCTGGACGTGATCGAGCTGCACGATGCATTCACCATCAGCGATGTGCAGACCTATGAGGATATCGGCATAAGGCCATACGGCCATGGGCGAGAATACGTCGAGTCCGGCGACTGCTATCACACCAACCCCAAGACCGGCAAGCCGGGCAAGCTACCGTCCAACATCTCCGGGGGCCTGTTGGGGTGCATGCACGCAGTCGGGGCCACAGGCATCATGCAGACCTTCGAGATCGCAACGCATATCTGGAACCGGTGGGCGGAGATACACGGCGACCCCAAGCTCTGGAAGAAGTTCAACAGGAAGAAGCCTTACGACTGGACCAACCTGCAGGTCAAGGGTGCCAGGAGGGCCCTTGCCATCAGCCATGCAGGCGTGGGGTCGCACGTGACCGCGACGATCCTCATGCATCCGGATCATCTGCTGAAAAAAGACGCATAAAAGGAGAACGACTATGAGCATGTTCGGACAAGTCTATGTGAAGAACAATCAATATAAGATAAAAGGCAATTTCCACCACCTCACCCCCAATATGCCCATCAGAGACGCCGATGACGGATGGAAGCTACTGGGGGTGACGAATCCCCGGGATATAACCTACATCCATTCCTACGGAGGCGAGTCCCCTTTCTTTGAGTCGCTTTCCCAGGGCAGGCTCATGGCCACCAGATGCGACAGCAAGAAATGCGAGTCCAAGGGTTCCATCTTCCAGCCCTTCAGGATCTTCTGCCCGGAATGCCTTTGCAGGAACTCGGTAATCGATATGACCGCAATTGCACAGAAGACAGCGAAGGTCCATACCTTCATGGTGTGCGAGAGATCGGGCGCATTCAGCCTGCTCGACAAGCCCATCAAGTTCATCAATATCGAATTCGACGGTGTCTGCACCATATTGATGAGCTATCTCGTGAAGGGAGACCCCTCGATCGGGATGCGGGTTGTACCCATATTCCAGCGCACGAATCCGACCTATACCATCCTCGATCTGGCCTGGGTGCCCAAGGGGACGAAGGAGAATGCCCTGCCCCAAGGTTTTTCCTTTTAAATGATGAGTACATGCGGATGAGAATGCATTTGATAATTTTTACCACAACATGGAGGAAGCTATGTGTGACTTCGGTTTATCAGGTGAACAGAAGCTTCTCCGTCAGAACATCAGGGAGTTCGCCGAGAATGAAATAGCACCTGTGGCGCAGCAGCTTGACGAGACGGAGACGTTCTCCATCGAGCTCACAAGGAAGATGGCGGGCCTGGGGCTCTTCGGAATCGTGGTCCCCGAGGAATACGGCGGTGCCCACATGGACTACCTGGCGTACATCATCGCCATAGAGGAGATCGCCCGCATCGACGGCTCCCAGGCCGCCACGGTGGCTGCCGCCAACTCTCTGGGCATCGGTCCCATCTACTACTTCGGGAACGAAAAGCAGAGGCAGGAATGGCTGCCCAGGCTGTGCAGCGGAGAAATCCTCGCATCCTTCGGGCTCACGGAGGCGGATGCAGGCTCTGATGCGGGAGCGAGCAAGACCTCTGCAAGGCTCGAGAACGGTTCCTGGATAATCAACGGCAGCAAGATATTCATCACCAATTCCACATCAGCCCTGGCGGGTATCTGCACTGTCCAGGCCGTAACCGGGAAAAAAACCGACGGCAAGAGGGAAGTCTCCTGCATCCTCGTGCCCAACAGCACCCCAGGGTTCGCCACAAAGAAGATGGCCGGAAAGCTCATGTGGAGGTCCTCGGATACCGGCGAGCTGTATTTCGACGACTGCAAGGTCCCGGAGGAGAACCTGCTTGGCAAGCGGGGAGACGGCTTTCACCAGATGCTCTCCACCCTGGACAATGGCAGACTCGCCATCGCGGCCATGGGACTGGGCGGAGCGCAGGGTGCGTTCGAGCTTGCCCTCAAATATACCAAGACCCGCCAGCAGTTCGGCAAGCCCATATGCTCATTCCAGGTGAACGCCTTCAAGCTCGCGGACATGGACACCGAGATCGAAGCCGCCAGGGACCTGCTCTACAAGGCCTGCAAACTGAAAGACGCGGGACTGCCTTTCCGCAAGCTTGCTGCCATGTCCAAACTCTACTGCGCAGAGATGATGGGGAGGGTGGCGGACCAGGCGGTCCAGCTGCACGGAGGATACGGACTAATGAAGGAGTACAATATCGAGCGCTTCTACCGCGATTACAAGCTCCTTACCATCGGCGAGGGAACCTCCGAAATCCAGCGCATAGTCATCTCGAGGGAGATCGGATGCTATTCCTGATCAGATCGGCCGGGAAGATGGCGGGGGACTAGTCCATCATGGTCATGCGGACTATCATGTAAATGGAGGGGGCCTTATGTCACCCACACGCAGACATAAGATCGAGGGACAGGACAACGATCTGAAATCAGGGCTCAACGAGCTGTTCACGAATCCCGATGCCGACGCTGCCAGGGAATTCTTCAGGAATAAATCTCGGGCGCTCAAACCCAAGCTGTCGACCGCGGATGCAGTGGTAAGGGACCTCCTCCATGACGGCGATTACATAGCCATCGGCGGGTTCGGCGCCAACAGGATACCCACGACGATTCTCCATGAAATAGTGAGGCAGGGCAAGAAACACCTGGGTTTCGCTGGCCATACCTCCACGCATGACTTCCAGATCCTGGTGGCAGGCGAGTGCTTCGACCGATGCGATATCGCCTATGTCATCGGGCTGGAGGCGCGGGGGCTGTCTCCGAACGCCAGGCGCTACATCGAGAGCGGCAAGGTGAAGATCACCGAATGGACCAACGCCTCGCTGTCCTGGCGTCTAAAGGCCGCTGCCATGGGACTGTCTTTCATACCTGCACGGAATATCATGGGTACGGATACCTTCAAATACAGCGCGGCCAAAGAGATAATCTGCCCGTTCACCGGCCAGAGGTACATCGCTCAGCCCGCCCTGTATCCGGACTTTGCAGCCATCCACGTGCACGAGTGCGACATCTACGGCAATGCGCACGTATACGGCGCCTCCGTATCCGACCAGGACCTGGCAAAGGCCTCGAAGCACGTCGTGCTTACCACCGAGTGGATAATTTCAACCGAGAAGATCCGGCAAAATCCGGAAGCGACCTTCATACCCTTCTGGTGCGTCGATGCGGTCATCGAGATGCCTTACGGGAGTTATCCCGGCAACATGCCCTATGAGTACTTCTCGGATGAGGAGCACCTGAGGGAGTGGCTCACGGTTGAAAAGGACCCCGACGAGTTCAAGAGGTTCATTGATAAACAGATCTATGGGACCAAAAATTTTTACGAATATCTCGAACTCAACGGCGGCATAGAGAAGATGAAGAAGCTCAGGGCCGTCGAGCTCCTCATTGATAAGAAATAGGGGGAGAAGGATATGGCTGAGTATAACCAGATCGAACTCATGATATGCGTTGCGGCGAGAAATCTGGAAGACGGCTCCACGGTTGTGGTGGGCACGGGCGCCCCATGTGCTGCGGCCATGCTCGCCCAGAAGACCCATTCCCCGAACATCTGCATCCTGTTCGAGGCCGGGGGGGTTGCCCCCATACTTCCTGCCATGCCCATATCGGTGGGCGACTCCCGGACGTTCCACAAGGCAATCATGGCAGGTTCGATGCCCGAGATCATGGAGACATGCCAGCGCGGCATGGTGGACTATACCTTTCTGGGCGGGGCGCAGATCGATATGTACGGGAATATCAATTCCACCATGATCGGGAAGGACCATGCCAGGCCCAAGGTGAGGTTCCCCGGGTCCGGAGGGGCGAACGACCTCGCGTCGCTGTGCTGGCGCACCATGATGATGACCGTCCAGGACGCGAAAAGGTTTACCAACGACATCGATTTCATCACCTCGCCCGGCTACCTGAAAGGCGGAAATTCCCGCTACGAGGCCGGGCTGCCCAAAGGGACGGGCCCATACCGGATCATCACCAATATGGCCATCATGGGATTCGACGACGAGACCAAGCGCATGAAAGTACTCTTCGTCAATCCGGGATACACCAGGGAGGATGTCCAGGACAACTGCGGGTTCGAGTTGCTCTGGGCTGATACGCTATCCGAGACAGACCCGCCGCACGAGTCGGAGCTCAGAATCCTGAGGGAGGAGGTCGACCCCCACCGGTACATAATCGGGAGATGAATGAAGACATGGAATCAAGATGAGATCAAATAGGCTGCTGAAAGAGCTTGTCTCATACCTCAGGCAATGCCCCTTCGGGGATGACACCATCCTGATCGAGTCTCCCAAGCGCCTGCGCAATAAGTCGACGGGACGCTTTCTCCATCACGATGCGGTCCTGACCATCACCTCCTGGTACCATACCGTCCTGGTTGCAGTGCAATGCCGGGAGCGAAGCAGTCCGGTGGGGCTTCCCCAGATAGAGGAATTCGCCCGCAAGTGCACTGCAACCTGCATATGCAGGTCAGTCATCGTGTCTTTAAGCGGCTTCACCAAGCCGGCACTCATCAAAGCGAAGACGCTCGGTATCCACTGCCTGTCCCTTGACCAGGCGAGAAGCTTTCCCTGGTTCCGGTGCGATGCCGGCACTCGTCAGGTGAGGACATGCTATACGCATATCGATTTTGTGATCATCCCTGAGAATGACTTCATGCGAAAACCCACCTCGTACACCCTCATCACCGACGACGGAGATCTGATATCACCCGGGCGTCTCCGCGACTACCTGATGACGGAGCTGATGCAGCAGAGATGCCCGCCTTATGATCAGGCCGGCAATAATGTCGAACGGATCAGGCTGATGCCCGGGAACCTGAGCATCATGGACACCGAAACAGGCGTTATCAAGAAGGTACGGCAGATCAACCTGGTGGTCTACAGCAAGAACGTCAAGACGGACATGCCTTTTCTCGTCCAGGGAAGCGAAGATACCTTGGCCGACTCCCCTGCCCTGCTCCCCGGACTGCTGAAAGATTCCAACTTCAGGGAAGTAGGTATCATCCTACACCGGGGCTCCAATTGACTGCTACG
>DATKLV010000068.1:0-5062 GCA_035542255.1 Desulfomonilia bacterium
AGCCGGCCCTGAGTCGGGCGAAGCTCAATCCCGCCAGGATAAGCGCCTCTTCAGACCGCGGCAGGGCTATCAGCAGATCATAGTGCTCCATGATGAGTTTCCCGGCAAGACGAGCTGTTGCAGACCTGGTGTCTTCACGGAGGATGATGCTGTCGACATAGGGACTGTCAGCGAGCAGCCCCTGGAGATAGGGCCTCACGACAGAATGGATGGAGGCCCCGGGGTAATGCTCACGGAGCGATTTCAAGAGCGGAAGGGAAAAACACAAGTCCCCGATCTGGTTTAAGTGTATGACACAGATCTTGGTGCATCTCATAAAAAGGTTATTACAGGAAGAAGTTGTTATCGGCCACCACAGGGATTTCGGAAACATCCCTGCCTGACTGGATATAATTATCGATCCACCAGTTCACGTGGTGATAGAAGCATACGACCTGAGAACACTCAAGCCTGGCATTGAACGACTTGATGGAGTGTTCCAGACGGCTGGAGGTGAAATCCAGGTTCGCCTTCCCCCGGTATCCGGACGGATCTCCTATCTTTGCCTGCTCTACCCCTCTCATGGCCGGACAGTGGAAGATCCCTCCGGACGCCAAAACAGTCCGGAAAAACTGGCAGTGGCATGTTTCAGGCTGTACCTTGAGCTCGTGTACCTTCTGGTCCAGCATTGCCATGAGGTTTACGCTCTCAAGGATCTTCACCTCCGTGCCGCCTATCTGTTTGACCAGGGCAAGGCTGTTCTTGACAGCCTCGATTATCTTTGCCTCCCTTTCAAGGTCCGGCGTGTCGAACAGGGATTCCTTCTGGGAGCTCTCGAGCCGGAGCAGACAAGGCTTGAATGAGACATAGTCAAAGGAGTATTCCTGAGCGAGCTTCACGGCCTGATCCATCTCGTCGATGTTGGGAGTTAGCTCATGTCCGTTTACCGAGATCCCATCCCACACGATCACATAGGAATAGCCGAGCTCTATCTTAGAGTTGATCTTCTTGATCTGGCGGGCATTTTCCAGAATACTCTCAAGACTCATCCTTCCCCGGGGCCTATGCGACTTGAAGAATGTGCTTTCTTTCCCGGCATCTATGGAGAGTCTCAGCCAATCGCCGTCCTTTAGTCGGTCGGCAATCGAGGCAACTTTGTCGAGCTTGGAGCCGTTCGTGGCAATGCCGATCTGGATCCCTCGCTCGGTGATAAAACTGACGATCTCTTCAAAATTCTTGTGGAGGGTCGGCTCTCCGCCGCCGATGATTATTACTGAATGCAGCCCGTTCTTCTGCAGCGTCTCGATGCTCCGCTTGATGGTCTCCAGATCGAGATAATCACCGCTGTTGAGCAGCTTGGAGTCGACACAATGGGGGCAGGAAAAATTACATGCCGTGGTAAGATCGAGGTTGATGGATAGAGGCCCGAATTTCGGTAACTGCGCTCCATCATTGGATCTTCTCACTTCCCTTTGCCAGATGATGTACTGCCGGAGGCTCTCGACGACCGAGGCCTGTCTCAGCTTGGCGCTGAAGTCATGTTCCTTTTGTTCTAATCGTTCCATCAATACCTCTTATGCTCGTATGTATTCTGCATAGATCTGCCGGAGCATGGATGCGGTCTTAACTATATGCCGCCTTCCCAGCAGCGGTTCTGTTCCCGACCTTGCGGCAGAGATGAAATCGCGGACAGAAAGCCCCAGCGGATCTTCTAACTTTAGGGTTTTATCCCCATAAGTCAAGTGTAATGTATAGGTCTCCAATTCGACCTGCCTCCTTGCCACCCTTCCATTGAAGCCATAAGCAAACGTCCTTGGCTGTGCAGGCTCTCTCACCAGTTCAATCACGGTTTCACACCCGGTATGTTCGGTAAGGTAGACGAATCTGATGAGCAGCGAATCATCTCCCTTTCGGAAAGAGATGCCATCGATTTTACCCCAGCCTGCCGCACAATACAGGAGACTTAAGGCATGTGGTACGGAATCAGGGATCATTTCAGGACCTTCCAGGAGAGGAGAGAGCCGGATTGTGAAGTCCGTGATGCGTGCAGGATCGATCCTTCCGCAAAGTTCTTCGTAGCAGGGTAGGCTGAACGGCCATTGCGAATTCATGGCCATGACGATCCCCTTATCCTGTGCACGGGCGAACATGCTCTCTACCCTTACTGTTACATCGGGAACGACAGGGGATATGAAAGGTTTCTCGCAGAAAATATGAAGGCCTGCATCGATGCATAACTCGATGTATTCTTTGTGGGTTACATAGGGGGAGGCAATGGCGACACCTTCCACTCCGGATTCATTGATCATCTTTAAAAAATCGAAATAGGCTTTGGCCCTGATGCCGTATTTATCGAGATTTGCCGCCGCAGCTCTTGAACTCTGCTCGGTTGTCCCGAGAACGCATACGACCTCTGCACCATTATCCTTGAAATACTTTGCAATATACTCGCCGATGCCGTTATGATTCCTGGCTGCTCCAATGATCGCCACCTTCATGGCCGCACCCATACCACAATCATATCCTCCTTAACAATCAAAGCCGTTCTGAGAGAGAAACTTCTCCCCATACGAGCTGACAATACTGTATATTGACATCATGGTTCATGGGAATTATTACCGTATGAGTATAAGGTTTGACAAAATGCGCCATCTTAAAGACTTAGAGAGCTTCGTGCTGCAATGAAGAAAAAATCGGGTAATACATCTTCTGCAACCCAAGAAAGCAAGACTCAGCAAAGAACCCTCGACACAGGGATTGCCCTTCCGCAGGATAAAGTCTGTGAAACGATGCTCAATTCGGCCAACTTCGGCATCATCGCCACGGACACCAAGGGCTTTATCCTTTTCATAAACCCGGTTGCTAGGCTGCTGCTTGATTTCCACAGGGACATCACGGATCATTCGGTCAAGATTCATGAGATCGACAAGGATCTCTGGAAAGAATACCAGAAGATCATGGAAACCGGCGAATCGCATCTCAATATCCCGGCCCAGCATAAGGGTAAACTCCTGGTGAGCCACCGGCTGCCGATTATTTTCGAAGATGAGATAGTAGGCGCCATGAGCGTGTTCAAGCTCCTGGAGACCTACGAAGAGCTTGCCAATGACATTTTCAAGCTCAAGGAGTACGCCCATGAGATCGAGGCCATTATTGAATCATCGTATGATGGAATCTATGTAACCGACGGCGAAGCGAAAACCATAAGGGTCAACTCGGCCTACGAGAAGATCACCGGCATCAAGGCATCGGAAGTCATCGGCAAGAACATGAATGATCTGGTCAAAGAAGGATACTTTGACGAAAGCGTGAGCCTGAAGGTCAAAGAAGAAAAGAAACCGGTTACCATCCATCAGACCTTAAAATCCGGTAAGAGCATCCTTGTCACCGGGAACCCCATATTTGACGATAACGGCAAGATCAAGATGATCGTCACAAACGTCAGGGACATGACGGGGCTTGTGGAACTCCAGCAGCAGCTCGAGTACACCAAGGGCATGACAACAGCCTACAGGGACATCCTTAAGTCTCTTCAGCAGTCATCTTCCCGCGACAACGACATCATCATGGTCTCGGAGCCCATGCTCCACATACAGGAGCTTATGGACCGCGTATGTAAGACGAATGCCACGGTTCTCATATACGGAGAGACCGGCGTGGGCAAGGACCGTATAGCAGAAGAGATCCATGAGAAGTCCGACCGGGCCGAAAGCGGGATATTCGTGAAGATCAACTGCGGCGCAATACCGGAGAACCTGCTGGAGAGCGAGCTTTTCGGTTACGACCGAGGTGCCTTCACCGGCGCCCGCAAGGAAGGAAAGTCAGGTCTCTTCGAGGTTGCCCACAAAGGAACCTTGTTCCTCGATGAAGTGGAATCCATGCCCATGCTGCTCCAGTCGAAGCTGCTGCGTGTGCTGCAGAACTTCGAGATAACGCGCGTCGGCGGAACCAAGCCCGTCAAGGTGGATGTGAGGCTCATCTGCGCCTCCAACCAGGATCTAAAAGAGCTTATATCCAAGAAGCTCTTCCGGGCCGATCTGTACTACCGTCTCAATGTCATCCCCATCTATATCCCGCCGCTCAGGGAAAGACGCGACGACATTCCCTACCTCGTCCACTTCTTTCTGGGCCGGTACAACAAGAAGCACGGCACAAAGAAGATCCTGTCGAAAGAGGCCATGGACCATCTTCTCACCTATTCATGGCCCGGCAACGTAAGAGAAGTCGCCAATGTTATCGAGCGTCTGGTGGTCATTACCCACGGCGACTACTTCCTGCCCAACAACCTTCCCAGGGAGATATTCGAAAAAACCGGCAAGGATGTGATGGAAAACGGTCTGACCCTGAAGGAGCAGCTGGATAAGATCGAGGTGTCGATCATAAAGAAGGCAATCGAAAAATTCGGCAGTGCCAGGAAGGCCGCTCCCCACCTGGGGATGGACTCAACATCGCTTACGAGGAAGCTGAAGAAGTATACCTGAGCATTAAGAAAGGTACGGATTAAGCTTTTTCCCGAGCTCGCTGTAGTGGAACAGACGCTTGAAATCGATGAGCCCGGCCAAAGCCCTTGAATGGACCCTCACCCCATTCTCCTCCAGGATCGCGACCGGGTTGAGACCTCCTATGACAATGGCGCCGAATCTGCCCTCGCCTACGGGTATCTCAAGCAGTGTCTGTCCCGGCCTGCCGATGCGCATGAATCCACCCAGGCCTATTTTGCTCAGTTGTTTTGCCAGGTCTTCGACCCTGTCCCTGCTCGCCGTGGGAAACTCTCTGAAGCTTGCCCCGATCCTTCCGCTCCCGGTCCTTACGGCGCCCAGATAGTTGGTCATACCGCTTCTGATAAAGACCTCCAGCGGATCGAGGCTCGTCCCGTCGTACATGATGATCTCCACGAACCTGGTGGGCTTCCTCTCTTTGATCTCCAGCAACCCGCCGAATCGGGAATTCGTAGGGATGCCATATTTCAAGAGCACGCCATTGAGCGTTATCGAGCACACGGTACCAATGCCTACCATATCTTCTGGAACAGTCGTATGTCCTATCTTTTCCCCGGGGGGGAGCAAGGTTATCATATCTCCCA